>JBILCJ010000041.1:0-13231 GCA_044353195.1 Bacteroidia bacterium
AATGTGTTTAAAATATCAGATTCTTCAATTTCTTTTTCAAAGGCAACCATGGTGTCAATCATTGTATTTCCAACAAAAAACAGATTACGTTCATCAACGCCATCATTTATTAAATTGTCCCATCCACTTTGTTCAGTCACTAAAAAATAGTTAGTAATATTGTCTGTAATGATTCGATTGTGTTCTTCAGGCATTGTTTTGTCATAACTCCTCAGTCCACTTTCAACATGTGCTATTTTTATGTTTAATTTATTAGCTGTAATGGCAGCAGCAACAGTTGAATTAACATCACCGACAACCATTATTAAATTGGGTTTAAATTCGCTAATCACAAGTTGTTCAAGCTTCATCATGATTTCAGCAATTTGTGTATTAGCTGAAGCTGTTGTTGTAATATTTAAAAAATAATCGGGTATTAAATTGAATTGTGTAAAAAACACATCCGCCATTTTATGGTCGAAGTGTTGTCCGGTATGTACAATTTTTAAATCAATGTTTTTATAGTTCGCAACAACTTTTTTAAATTGTGTAACTTTGATGAAATTTGGTCTTGTACCTATAACTACTAATATTTTTTTTGAATCCATTATAAAAAATTATTTATCGAAAGGATATTTTACGTATGTGATCTTGAATATCGGTTTATAAGCACTATTTGATGTTCCTCCAAATACAACACGGTTTAATCGGTCATCACGTCTAATAACGAATGCTCTATTAGGTTGTGCGTTTACAATGTAAAAACCATAATTCGTAATTTTATTTGTGATTATTTTTTGCACTTGTCTGGCAATATTAAATACATATTGCTTATTTGTTGCGTCATAATTACCATTGTATTTTAAAAAGTCAGTTGTTTCAAGTTGGTCATAAACAAGTTCTTCTCTGCCTGAACCCATCGAATCTGCCAATAATGCTAATGAAGCTGGGTAGTTATATTTTGAATCAAAGAGAGATTCATCTACTTTGATAATTAATTCAGCTCGGCTTATCGATACATTTTGCGAATCAGAAAAGTTTTTTAGGTAAGGAATTGTTAAGCGTGTACGCGTTCCACCAAAGCAATTTAAGTATAAATTGGTTTCACCCCTTTGAGTATTACCATTCAGTTGATCAAATAAATTAAATGAAGCACCAATGTTATAATTATGTTTAATATGATTAAATCTGGCAGCGTCTGTACCTTTAAATGTAAATTTAAATACTTGTCCTTTTGAACTAATGGATCCACTCTCATGGTAATAAAAGTTTGCGCCAGACAAAGCGTCATCCAAATCAAATCGTCTGATAGCGCCTTCTGTTGGTGCATTTAAATTACTAGTTTCGGTTGTAATATAGAATCCTTTATTGGCGGCTAAAAATGCTGTGTTATTTACTAAATTACTATTTGTTTGTAATATATACTGAGCCATATTATAGTCGAGTGGAAGTACTAAGCAAAGACCTGTACCTCTTACAACATATTTAGCTTTAACATGGGATACTGTGGAATTTGATTTTGAAAGTGTAGAACTTGAATAATTACTGTGATTGCTTGTACTACTTGTTGGCACTATTTTTTCATTTAGTACATGCACATCGTAGGTTAAAACAGTATTTGTATCTCCAATAAATTGCCCAGACCAACGTAATACAATTTCAGCAGAATCTAATATTGGATTAACACCAAAACTCACGTTCGTTAAGTTATTGGCAATTGATAAATTTGTGTAAATACTAGCATCGGTTCTACCAAATACTGGATCTAAGGTTGATCCTAAAAATTTGTATTGGTCGTTATAGCTTTTTACAAATTCAACTTTTTGCGTATACATTTTTATTGTTGATGTATCACTTATCGTTACTCCCAATAAATCATTTTCAGGTTGTACATCCAATCCTAAAATACTATCTGCCGAATTTTTTTTACACGATAGAATAATAGTGAAGGTTAAAAAAAACAGGCCGATATTTAATTTCTTCATAATATGTAATTTAAAACGCATAATTACTTATAATTATGCGTTTTAAATAGTTAAAAAGTTCAAAAATTTAATTAGTTATTAATCTGTTAAAATGGTTGATTCTTCTAAAATCATATCGTAGAATTCGTTATAGGCATCAGCATATTCTGCTTCGCCCTTATATTCTAAAATAGGTTTACCTGATTTTTTAGCATACTTAATAATTTCAGGATTAGTCACTTCACATCCAAATGCAATGCCATCAGAAAAATCAATGGCAAGCTTCATTAAATTGATATAACTTGCTTCTTCAATATGTTTTAAGTCTTTTTTACTAATACCTTCAATAATGGCTTTCTCTATAATTTTTTTATTTAATGATTTCGTAAACTCTTCATCATAAATGGTATAAATTATTTTCGATTCAGCAAATAATGGATCTTCAATAAATCCTTTTTTAACATATAAAGGCAATAATGCAGTAAACCAACCATGGCAATGAATGATATTGGGTGCCCATCCTAATTTTTTTATAGTTTCGATAACGCCTCTATTAAAAAAGATAGATCGTTCATCATTGTCATCAAAATATTTATTTGTGGCTTTATCTTTTAAAATTGATTTTCTGTTAAAATAATCGTCGTTATCAATAAAATAAACCTGCATTCTAGCAGTTGGAATAGAAGCCACTTTGATAATTAAAGGATGATCGGCATTATTAATAACAATATTCATTCCAGATAAACGAATAACTTCATGCAATTGATGGCGTCTTTCATTTATATTGCCATATTTTGGCATAAAAGTTCTAATTTCTTTACCTTTTTCTTGAATGGCTTGAGGTAATCTTCTTCCAATTTTCCCTAAATTGGTTTCATCTAAATAGGGTGTAATTTCTTGCGACACAAAAAGAACTCTTGCTTTTTTCATAAAATTGGTTTAATATTCGATTTATATAAGGACACTACAAAAGTAATAAAAAAAAAACCATATATCAAAGTATTATTTAGCTTTGAAGCCAATTAATTACGATTAAACACTTAATAAATGCAAGTATTTCACACTATAGATGAATTAAAAATAAAGTTAGCAGAATACACCATTTTAGATAAAACAATTGGTTTTGTACCTACAATGGGTGCTTTACACGACGGACACGTTTCTTTGATAAATTTTTCTAAAAAACAATGTGATATTACGGTGTGCAGTATTTTTGTAAATCCAACTCAATTTAATAATTCGGAGGATTTAGCTCGTTATCCCAAAACTCCAGAAAACGACATTTTATTATTAACGCATGCGGGTTGCGACTTTTTATATATGCCAACGGTGGATGACATTTATCCACCTGATTTTAATCGAACATTTCATTTTGGGTATTTGGAAACGATTTTGGAAGGAGCATCTAGAGCCGGTCATTTTAATGGTGTAGGGCAGGTTGTAAGTATTTTATTAGAGGGCATTAGACCTCATAAGGCTTTTTTTGGAAGTAAAGATTATCAACAAGTTATGATTGTAAAAACATTGGTTAAACAATTAAACTTACCAGTTGAAATCGTTTCTTGTCCCATATTAAGAGAACCAGATGGATTAGCGATGAGTTCTCGTAATATGCGATTAACGGCTCAAGAGAGAAAAGTGGCTGCTTTAATACCAAAATTTTTGAATGAAGTGAAAGGAATGATTAAGCCATCAGGAATTGATGAAGCCAAAAAATGGATGAAACACCAAATTGAAAGTGAACCTCTGATGACCTTTGATTATTTTGAAGTGTGTGATGCCAAATCCTTACATGAATTAAAAGTATATGATGAAACGGTTTCAACAGTTTTACTCATTGCTGTTTTTGTTGGTAAAATAAGATTGATTGATAATTTAATAATGTAATTAGTTGGATTACTATTCAATAGTATTTTTACCAAATTTCAAATTGATTATAAAGCATCATTTTTCCCCATTTTTCTTTGCCAAAATCTTTACTTATTTGTGCTTTTAATTCGGACGTTTGGTAGATTTTTTCTTTTGTTTTTTTTGCTAGTAGTACATCTAAGGTTGGTTTAATAATTTCTACACTTTTAGCAAAATAAATAACACCGCCATCTTCCGTTGCTAATCCTAATATAACACCTGGCAGTCCTCCTAGACTTTCTGGGCCGATACAAGCATTTAATTCTGTGCAAAACCAAGCATACAATCGGGTACTATCATTAACAGGTAAGATTGCTTTTCTGCATTGATAACCGCAAATGTTTCTTTTGTTTTCAGTTATTTTCCATTGACACTGTCTCATAGAATCAGTCAACAAAAAACGTTCGCCCCAAATTGTTTTTACTGTTAGTCGCTTATTTGTTAATCTATTTTGATAAACTGAGTTTTTGTTCGTACTCCAACTCATTTTTTCAACTAAGTCGGTTTCCTGAGGTTTAAATGCAGATAACGAATCATTAAAATATAACTCAAAAACATCTATTTTGTTTTTATCCTCTTCTTTTAACCAATCTTTGACATCACCATTGTTTTTAAATTTTTTATACAAATTTGTTTTACGCTCATAAATGATTTTCCCACTTTTAATTTGTGATTGAATTGTATTTACATTAAAAAAGAAAATACACATACATAATAATAAATTACATTTCATCATCTTCTTCTTTTGTTTTACTGCTGTTAAATTTAAATGTGGCTTTTAATAAAAAATAGCGTGTGATAATGTTGGTTTTTGTATCAGTAATAATATTTGTGGTGATGTTTCTGTTCACATTAATATTTTGATTTAAAATATCGTAAGCATAAACTCCTAACATAAAATTCTCGAGTTTGAAAAATGTTTTTTGTATAGAAGCATTCCAAACAGTGTAATTTATATTAAAGCCATCCGCTCGTTTTGAATTAACAGTGAAATCTACATCTGTTTCTAATAGAATATTTTTAGGAAGTTTGAAGCTCACATCTCCAACAATTCCTTTTGAACTATATGGCTGTGTATTGGTTGAATTTAGTGAAGAGTAGGCATAGTTATAATTCACCCAAGGATTAACTCTGAAATTAATTTTTTCAAAATTTAATCGTATTTCTAATGAAAAACTTGATTGTATATCAATCGCATTATTGAGTGTATTATTTATATAGTCTTTGTTACATAAATAAGAAGCGTTTAGATTTGGTTGAATTTCTAATTTTTTAGAAAAAAATGGTTTACTTGTTCCGATATAGCCACTGATTAAATAGTCACCATCCACATTTACATTTTTTGATATTGTTCGTCCTATGCTATCAAATACAGTAGATGTTGTAATATCGCTATTGGTATATATTGTAGTAAAACCCATCCAAGTATAACTTCCTGTTATCGATTTCCATGAATTGAAATTTAAATTTACTTCATGACTTAGTGTTGGTAATAACTTAGGATTTCCAATGGTAACAAAATTTGGATTACTATTATCAGTAATAGGTTGTAATTGACTAATTGTTGGATTTAAAGATGATATTTTATAGTTTGCATTTAATTGTTTACTGTCGCTAAATTTATAACGAAAGGTTGAAAATGGTAAAATATTGGTGAAGTTTTGTTGAATGATTTGTTGCTTAAAAACATTATTATTTTCAATGTTTACAGTTCGAACTTTAGCTCCTAATGTAAAACGTGTTTTTTTAACTTCATAAATAAATTTTAAACCAGCTCTGTGCGTTTGTTTTGTATTCTTGAAGTTGTTTGTTAAAGTGGAATCGAGTAGGGTGTATTCACCACCACTATTATTTAGCGATTTTTTATCTTGATTACTGTTTAAATATTGAAAATCATACGATGTCTCTAATTTAATTTTTTTTGATAAAGGTTCTAAAAACGTAAACCCTAGTGAATGATTTCCACTTGCGTTTAAGTTGGATTTTTTTTGATTTATTGAATTTAAATTTTGAGTTGTATCAGTAAAAAAGGTGTTGTTTGTTTTTAAAATACCAGATTCATTATTTGAGATGATATTATTGTTGTAAGCTAGCACTAATAGTCGGTCTTTCTTTTTAAAACGTCTCGTTAATTTTAGATTGTTTGTTAAATCAATGCCATTGCTATTACCTTGTGTATTAATATCACTATTTCTTGTTTTAATCAAATTTGAAGTTAGAAAATTTGTTTCATTAGTACTTGAAATACTATTATTTAAAACTTTAACAGTAGATCTAAAATTTAAGTCAGTTAATGAATCTATTTTCTGTTCGATGCCAAAATTAACGGCATGTGTTTCATTTTTTTGCAAGGCATTAATTTCGTTCGCTGTTGTGTAGGTTGTATCGGTTAAAAAATATTGTGAGTTTGTATTTGATTTTGATTTTAATTGATTAGTGTTGTAGGAATAGTTGAAGTTTAATTTTGTGTTTTTAGACACCTTATCTGTGTAGTAAATACCAGTTTTTAATGTTTGTGGAATTCCTTGTGCAGCAGAGTTCATATTACCAAAAAACATTTCTCCATCTTCTCCTTCCGTTTGATCAAATTCACTATTTAAACCATATTTAAATGCGTCACCCCAACCAAAACTTGATCTTGGAGTATTACTACCCAGGCCAAATACGGACACTTTTAATTTTTTCTTAAAGTAATTTCCTAATAATTCTCCTTCGTAGAATTTTTGAAAATCGCTAGCACCCGTTAATTTCCCAAAGTAGCCTTTCTTAGCTTCGTCTTTCAATTTTAGATTTAAAATTTTTTGAGTTTCTTCTCCTGTGCTTGATGCTGCTTGATCTTCCGTTTTTTTATCATAAACTTGAATAGATTCTATGGAATTAGCATTTAAGTTTTTTGTTGCAACTGTTGGGTCACTTCCAAAAAACTCATCGCCATCCACAAGTACTTTATCTACTTTTTTTCCTTGCGATGTAATTTTTCCGTCCTTATCTACTTTTAGTCCAGGTAATTTTTTGAGTAAATCTTCAACCGTTGCATTTGCCTTTACCTTGAAGGAATCAGTTGTATAAATTAAAGTATCACCTTTATAATAGATTGGATCTCTAAAAGCAAAAATGGTTACTTCTTCTAAACCAAGTGTTTTAGGTTGTAGAATTATTTTTCCAAAATCGTAATCTAGATTTTTTGCATTACCAAAAATAAAAAAGCCTTGATCGGCAAATTTTGGATGAGAAATAATGACTTGATAGGTATCAATTGGTAGTTCTTTTATTGTAAAGAGACCATTATCATCGGTTCTACTAAATTTCACTAAAGTAGAATCAGATAATTTAACAGCCATAATGATGGCATCTTTTAAAGGTTTTTTTGCAGTTGTATCTTGTAAATTACCAGAAACACTAAGCTTTTGTGCAAAAGAAGAAACCGTTGTTAAACAGAGTAAAAATAGAAATAGTTTCTTCATATATTATTGATTGCTAGTAATGTTGTCTAATTATAATACCAATATATCAATAAGTTACTTCTGTTTTGAGGAATGTTTACTTTTTAACATTCATTTTAATAGCTAAATCCACTAATCTACTACTGTAACCATATTCATTATCATACCAACCAATAATTTTCACTAAATTGCCTACAACACTTGTAAAATCAGCATCAAAAACGACAGAGTGCGAATTTCCAATCACATCGGTTGATACTAGAGGATCTTCTGTATATTCTAAAACATGAATGAGTTCGTTTTCTGAGGCAATTTTAAAAGCCGTATTAATTTGTTCTACACTTGGATATTGTGTTAATACACAAGTAATATCTGTCAAAGATCCATCAGGAACAGGAACGCGCATGCCACAACCACCTAATTTTGATTCAAGTTCTGGAAAAATTTTACCCAATGCTTTTGCAGCTCCTGTGCTTGTTGGAATAATGCTCATAGCCGCGGCACGAGCTCTTCTTAAATCTTTGTGAGGTGCATCGTGCAAGCGTTGATCTCCTGTATAGGAATGAACGGTTGTCACATATGCTTCTTCAATACCCCATTGTTTTAATACGGCTAACATAGGAGCCGCACAATTTGTTGTACATGATGCGTTTGAAACAATCAAGTCATCAGCATGTAATAACTCATCATTTACGCCTATGACAATTGTTTTAATATCATCGTCTTTGGCAGGAGCTGATAATATAATTTTTTTTGCTCCAGCATTCAAATGCTTTGTAGCTGATATTTTATCTAGGAATAAACCTGTGCATTCAATCACAATGTCGATGTCTAATTCTTTCCAAGGTAATTTTCCAGGATCTTTTTCTGAAAATATTTTAATTTCAGAATCATTTACATAAATATGATTATCATCGTGTTTAACATCAACATCAAATCTGCGATGCACAGAATCGTATTTTAATAAATGGGCTAGAGTCTTTGAATCTGTGATATCGTTTATAGCAACAATATTGATATGAGGATTAAAAAATGCAATTCTAAAAAAAACCCTTCCTATTCTTCCAAAACCATTAATGGCAATGTTTATTTTTTTCATAATTTATTATTTTACGTAAAGTTACTTAAACAAAAAGAGTTTCCTTAATTAAAAGGAAACTCTTTTCATCATTTTTGAGAAATAGTGATTTTATGATTTAATTTTCACCATTCCTTGAGCCATTTTAATAGCTTCGTAAAGATTAACAACACCACCTGTTTTAGATAGTTCTTTAAATTCAACCATTTCATCTTTTGTTCCTGGTTTAACAACTTGCAAATCGCTATAATTTTTCACAGAAGATTTCATTAAAATCTTTTTGATTTGTTTGGGAGTTAGTTCAGGAAAATATGATTTTAAAACTGCAGCCACACCAGCCACTACAGGTGCTGCCATACTTGTACCACTAAAATCTTGGTATTTATTTTCAGGAGTCGTAGAATGAATATCTACACCTGGGGCAAACACATCCACTGTGCGTTCTCCATAATTACTGAATGGAGCAACCATTGCATCTTTGTCTTTCCAGCTTAATGCACCAACATCCATGAAGTTGGAAGCTTCTTTTCCATTTTCCATTTTCTTACAAGGAAAATGAACCACTTCATCAATATTATCGCTTGAATTTCCTGCTGCATGTATTAACATAACACCTTTACTTTCAGCATATTTCACAGCTTCATCTACAGCTTTTTTATTTGGAGAATATTTTTTTCCAAAGCTCATATTTAAAATAACTGCTCCATTATCTACAGCATATCTAATCGCATTAGCAACGTCTTTGTCGCGCTCATCACCATCAGGCACACAACGCACAGACATGATACGAACATTATCAGCAACGCCATCCATCCCAATATTATTTTTACGAGTTGCAGCAATAATACCTGCTACATGAGTTCCATGATCAGCACCACTTCCTTTACAATCTCCATTACCATAATAACGCTCATTCATATCAGCATAATTATCGCCAACAAGTGCACGTGTATCGCCGTTTAAATCTAAACGACCGCTTTCCATGCTTTCAATGGCATGGTTTAATTCTGATAATAAAGCCTCTACTTGCATTCCTGATTTAGCTTGTGTAAGCGCAATCATTTTGCCTTGCTTTTCTTTTTGTTCTTTTGCTTCGTAATTTTTTAAATCTTCTTCTGTCACAGTATCGCTACCTTTGGCCTTTTTAATTTGGTCAACAACTGTTTGAATAGCGTCTTTTATGAATTTATACTGATTAATTTGGGCTACATTTTGAGCTAATTCAGCATCATAATCAGCTTTTACAATCTGATAATATTTAAATTCTTTTTTTTCAGCTTTATTAATTAAATCTTTTTCGGTTTTACCTTTGTATTTTTCGCTTAGTGTTTTATAAACTCGGGTTAACTCTAAATTATCAGCATCAATATTTCTACCGTCTTTATTGCCAATGAAATTCCAACCATGTATATCATCGATATAACCATTTTTATCATCATCAATTCCATTTCCAGCAATTTCATTTGGATTTGTCCACATCACATCTTTTAAATCTTCGTGGTTATAATCCACTCCACTATCTAAAACACCAACAATAATAGTTGTAGCTTTTTTTCCTTTTAATAGTTCCTCATAAGTTCGTTCAGTACTTACACCGTTTACTTTATTTTGAGTGATGTCTAAGTTGAACCAATTATCTGGACGTTTTGCATTTTGAGATTGAGCAGAATACGCAAAAAATAAACCTGCTATAATTATTATTTTTTTCATGATGTTGTTTTTATGTATAACTAAATTAAGGTAATTTTTTATAATAGAATTATGTTTTGTTTCAATAGTGAATAAATTGGTGTTAAGCGGTTAATTACAGATTTGAGAAATACCTTGTATCAAATCATGTTTTGTGATGATGTGAACATGCCCTGCTAAATCAGTCATTAATACGGCATTGTTTTCTTTTGTAATTAATTTAGAAACATCTTCCATTGGTGCTTGTGGGCTTACCATTGGAAATGGCGCATCCATTAGTTCTGCAACTGTTTTTGTTTTTAATGAATTATCTTCAAATAATTTAGAGAACAATACACTATCATTTAACGAACCAATAAAGTTGTTTCCATTTTTTACTGGTATTTGAGAAATCCCAAATTTATTCATTAACGATAAAGCTTCATGAATACTTGCAGAAGCGTCAATTGTAACTAATTTTTGATTTTTATGTCCAGTAATTAAGTCGATTGCTTTTGGTTTTTTAATTTCAAGGAATCCTCTATCACGCATCCAATCATCGTTAAACATTTTTCCTAAATAACGTGTTCCATGGTCATGAAAAATAACCACGACCACATCACCTGCTTTAAATTTATCCTTCATTTGTAATAAACCAGCCATTGCTGAACCAGCACTATTTCCAGCGAATATACCTTCTTCACGAGGAATTCGGCGTGTCATTATTGCCGCATCACGATCTGTTACTTTCTCGAAATGGTCAATTAAATCGATATCCACATTTTCTGGTAAAAAATCTTCACCGATACCTTCTGTTATGTAGGGGTGAATTTCATTTTTATCAATGATTCCAGTTTCTTTTAATTTTTTAAAGATTGAACCATATGTATCAATTCCTAAAATTTTAATATTTGGATTTTTTTCTTTTAAATATTTTCCTGTGCCACTAATAGTACCTCCAGTCCCAACTCCAACAATTAAATGCGTAATTTTACCTTCTGTCTGTTCCCAAATTTCAGGACCCGTTTGTTCATAGTGTGCAGTAGAATTTGATTTATTGTCGTATTGGTTTGGTTTCCATGAATTAGGAACTTCTTTTTCTAATCGTGATGAAACAGAATAATAAGATCTTGGATCTTCAGGTTCTACATCAGTTGGACAAACAACTACCTCAGCACCAAAAGCGCGCAATGCATCTACTTTTTCCTTACTTTGTTTATCAGTAGTTGTAAAAATACATTTATACCCTTTTATAATTGCTGCAATAGCTAATCCCATTCCTGTATTTCCACTAGTTCCTTCAATAATGGTTCCACCTGGTTTTAAACGGCCGTCTTTTTCAGCGTCTTCAATCATTTTCAAAGCCATTCTATCTTTAATAGAGTTTCCAGGATTTGTCGTTTCTATCTTTGCTAAAACAGTGCAAGGTAAATCCTTTGTAATATTATTAATACGAACCATTGGTGTGTTACCAATTGTTTCTAGGATATTGTTTGATATTTTTCTGAACATAATTTAATTTTGAGTAAAAATAAAAAAAGCTGATTGATTATTTGTGAAGTGTTGTAAAATGTTGGTAACTCTTTAGTGACGGATTTTTTAAAAATTGTCATACCATTGACGTTGACGAGGCACTTTTATATCGCTCATCATACTTGTTTTTAGATTAATTGTTAGGCTGTAACTTTTTCTAAAACCAAATGGAACCCAATCAATACGGGCTTCCCAGCAATGTAAATCCCTATAAATGTTTAAACTTGTGTAACTTAGATTTTTATTTGTAAAATCATAACCACTTGTTGCGCCTAATTTCCAATACTTAGTAATATTGATATCTCCGCTAAAATTTAGTGTTTGAACTTTTTGAATGTTGCTAGCAGTTAATTTGGTTAGTCCAATATTGTAATACAAATTTAACGTCCAAGGTAATTGTTGTTGAATTTGATCTGTTTTTTTTGCTGAAGAATTTTGCTCTGCTCCATTTGTTAAATCAGGTTTTTTTATAATAGATTGAAGTGTAGATGAATTTAAATTAACATTAACCGCAATATTTCCATTTGTAAATCGAGCTAATTTACCAGTTTCATTATATTCAAATTGTTTGCTTCTGTATTTTGAAGTAAAGTCATAATGGTAAGGATCAAAATTTGAATTAAAAACGATATCAAAATAGTTGAATAGTTTTGTTCTACCTGTTACTGTTACTAAACTCATTTTAAAACTATCGGCAGCAAAATTATAATTGCCTGCGAGACTTAAATTTTGAAGAATAACGACTTTCTTATTTACATAACCAGTGTCTGTTTGCTTTCGTGTTTTAGCTTCTAAATTATTATTTAAATTGACACCTAAGCTATTTTGCTTTCCTTGCGAAGGACCGTTAAATAAGGTATTTTCAAATATTGAATATTTTGTAATTTTTTTTGAAGTTGTATCTGTGAGGATATCTTTCCAAAATCCAAATTGTTTTTCTCCAAAATCAGGACGATAAGTATAATTAAGAGTTGGGATTAATAAATGCCTGATTTGTTTTATTTTATTTGATTTAAAAAAATAATCCATGAATAGTTTGGTTGTAAAAGACGTATTAAAGTTAGCGTCGTAGCCTGTTTTAAAATCTTTTTTTATGGAGTTTGAAATGGAGTTAGTGGTGTAATTAAAATCTTTTTCAGTTGTCTTCGTATACATCACTGCACTTAAATTAATAGCCGGTGTTACTGTAAAATATTTAAATAATGTTACATTGGTTGATATTGGTAATGTGTGTTTGATACCGTATTTTAAACTATCTCCAATATTTCCTTTAAAAATTGTAGAATCTTTTCCTGATAAGGTATTGCGGGCTTCAAATAAATAACTTATTCCTATTTTATCTAATGGATTTTGTTTAATACGGGTTTCATTTTTAAAAGGATAAAATCGATTCACATTAAATGTGACTTCAGGAAATGAAATATCCATTTGTCGAGTTGTTGTATTTTGGTTATGCCTTGCGTTTAAGCTAATTGAAGATAATTTGAATGACCTCGTAAAATTGATATTTGATTGAAATGTATTGGTTAAATATTGGCCCGTGTTTAAAGAGTTTAATGTATTGTATTTAGAAGTTCTAATATTAACATCACTGCTAAATCTCATGTTTGGATTTCTTTTTTGGTCTTGAATGTGCCTCCAATTGATAGACATGTCTT
>JBILCJ010000202.1:0-3853 GCA_044353195.1 Bacteroidia bacterium
CTTGTGTTTTCAATAGTTAGAGTGTGTTCATCTAGTCGAATGATAATTTCTCCATCGACCTCTAAATTATATTTGATGGCATTTATCATTAAATTGTTTAGTAGGATGTCGAATAAGATTGGGTTTATATTTTTTATATTTTGCGTTTTAAGTTCGGTTGAAATAGTAATTTGTTTTGCGCTAATAAAATCCTCTAATTCATCTATTTTAAGTTGAATGGTTTTTTGTAAGTTAATAGGCTGGCTGGCTAAATATTGTTTATTTTCAATGCGCGACATTAAAATCAGCACTTGATTTAATTTATAAATACGTTGAGTAGATTGAAATATTTGTTGTAGGTATTCTTGTTGTTTTTCATTGTAATTGTTGCCTTGCATGAGTAATTCAACTTTCGAACTAATAATGGATAATGGTGTTTGCGATTCGTGGGAAACATTTTCTGTAAACTCCTTCAAGTTTTTATAATCAGCTTTTATTTTTTCTGTTAGAGCTTGAACCGTTGTGTTAATTAAATTAAATTCATCAATATTAGTTTCTTTAAAGACTAAGGGTTCGTTTTTTTTAATATTCCATTTATTAATTTTACTAAGTGTGTCGTAAAACGGAGAAAAAATATGACTAGAAATATATCTGTTCAATAAAAATAAAATGAATAGAGAAATAAATAAATAGATAGTTACTATAGCAAAAATATATTCACCTATTTTTTTATCTTGAGAGAGAGAAATGGAAACACTTATGCTATAAGCATTTTCATTAATTAAGCATTGAAAGTTTAGTTCTCTTATTTTAGTATAATCTTCGCCTTTTTGTATTTCATATTCTTTAAAATAGTTTTGGGTGTAGGTTTGTGCCTTAATTTTTTTTATTGAAATAATTTCTCCAATGTTGGACGAAAATTGTTCTGGTGATTTCCCGTTTTTTAAGGATTCAATAATGATTTTTTTTGCCGACAACAACTCTTCATCCTGTTCGCTGTCGAACTTCATAAAAATGAAATTAAATACAACAAAGATTCCAATAATAAATAAAATGATTGTAGCTACCGACGAATAAATATTGGTTTTAGTAAGTAGTTTCAAAATAAAAGTGGGAGTTAGTTTTTAAATTTATAGCCAAGTCCATATACTACTTTAATGTAATCTTTTAACCCAACTTCGTTTAACTTTCGTTTTAAATTTTTAATTTGACTATAAACAAAATCAAATGTAGTTGCCATTTCGGCTTTATCTCCCCAAATATTTTCTGCAAGTGCTTCTTTAGTAATTAAATGTGTAGGATTGCTCGCAAGGAAGACTAAAATATCGTATTCTTTTTTTGTAAATTGAAGTGCGACACCGTTTGATATAACTTTTTTTTCAGTGGTATCAATTTCTAATCCGTCAAAAACCAGCGCATTTTTTCCACTAAAATTTCTTCTTCGTATGAGTGAATAAATGCGGGCGTTTAATTCTGATAAATGAAATGGTTTTGTTAAATAATCATCAGCTCCCAATTTTAAACCGTTAAGTTTATCTTCTAAAGAATTAGCGGCTGTAGTAATAATTATGCCCATTTCAGGGAACGTATTTTTTATGTGAGAAATAATTTCCAATCCAGATCCATCAGGTAAATCTAAATCAATCAACGCTACGGTATATTTATTTTCTGCTAATTTATTTAACGCACTTTTAACTGTCGTTGAATAGTCGCAATTATAGCCGTTTTCAGTTAGGTAATGTTTTATATCTTCCAATAAAGATTTTTCGTCTTCAATAATTAATATTTTCATAGTGGTTTAATTAACGTAAATATAATTGTTAAATTTAAACTAAATTTAAAATAATTGCATAGCTTTACTGAAAAGATTAAAGTGCCATGAGTGTTTATTTAAAATTTTTTCTATCAGTCATTTTTATAATTTTATTCTCAACTTCTTGCAAGCATAAGCCAAATTTTTCAGGCTTAGCTACTGTTAGCTATTCTCAACATATTCAACCTATTATTAATAGTAACTGTACTCAAAGCGGCTGTCATGGTTTGCAAAATCAAGAAGAGTTTGGTTTATTAACGTATTCAGATCTTATTAAACATACAGAAGTTGTATCTGGGTCTCCAGAGCAAAGTGAATTATATCATGTAATTCGATCTTACAATTCTGAAAAAATTATGCCAAGAGCGCCTTACAAGCCTTTATCTGAAAATCAAATTCAACTTATTTATGTTTGGATTGGACAAGGCGCATTAAACAATTAAATGATTAGTATGAAAACAATGAAATTCAGTATTGTGATTTTGTTTACAATTATTTTAACGAGTTGTTATTATGATAATTTTGGAGAATTAAAGCCTGAAAGTGCCTTGAGTCAATCTGGTTGCGACACAACTGCTGCTATAAGTTACTCTAATCATATCGTTCCATTATTGCAGGCAAGTTGTACTGGTGGTTGTCATAACACAGTTTCTTCCAGTTTTGATTTAACTAATTATTCTGCTGTTAACGCTAAAGTTGCTGATGGTTCGCTTTTAGGAAGTGTTCAGTGGGTTTCTTCTTTTCGACCAATGCCTGAAGCATCTGGTAAAATATCGGATTGCGATATTGCAAAAATTCGATTATGGATTTCACAGGGCGCATTAAATAATTAATCAAAAAAATACATATGACAAAGTTTTTAATATCTATTACTTTTTTAGTCTGTCAGTTTGGAGTTGTTTTTTCTCAAGAAAATCCGGATGATCTTTTGAAGATGCTAGAGGAAAAGCCTAAAAAGGAATATACAACCGCTACATTTAAAACAACGCGTCTAATTAACTTCCATACAGTTGAAGTGCTTAGCAAGAGAAGCTTGGATTTTAGAATTTCTCATCGTTTTGGTGATTTTAATAGCGGAGCGTATAATGCTTGGGGAATTGACGGTGGCGCTAATATTAGACTAGCTTTGGAATACTGTCATGGGAGTAGATTAATGTTTGGATTAGGAAGAACATCTTCAAAAAAAATAATAGATGGCTTTTTAAAATATAGACTCCTTAGGCAAACAAATAATGAAGGAGGAATGCCAGTTAGTGTAACATTATTTAGTAGTATGTATAACACATTTGAGCGTTCTAAAATTGCTGGAGTTGATAAGTACACTCGTACAACTGATCGATTTTCATTTTGTAATCAAATCATGATTGCGCGGAAGTTTAATTCCCGTTTTTCATTTCAACTTACGGCAGCGATGGTGCATTTTAATTTAGTTGAAAGGGTTACTGATAAAAATGATTGTTTTATTTTAGGTGGTGTTACGCGATATAAATTTACAAAGCGCCAAGCCGTTACATTAGAATATGGGTACCGTTTAAATCAATACAGTAAATCTAAGTATTACGATAGTTTTGGGATAGGCTATGATTTAGAAACTGGTGGTCATGTATTTCAAATACATTTAACAAATTCATTTGGATTAACAGAAGATCAATATTTTATGTATACTAATAAGAGTTGGGATAATTGGGGCATTCGTTTAGGCTTTAATATTTCACGTGTTTTTAGCTTACAAGGAAGACAATAATAGTTACTAAAATTATTTTTATGAAATCAACATGTTTCACATTCGCTTTATTATGTTTATGTGCCTTTAATATAAAAGCTCAGTTATATATAGGCGAGAAATCTAAGCTATCATTTTTTAGCTCGACGTCTTTAGAAAACATTGACGCCGTGAATTCCTCTGTAAAACCTTTGTTTAATGCTAAAACGGGTGCTTTTGCTATACAAGCTAGGCAAACTGAATTTAAATTTAAATCCTCTTTTATGCAGGAGCATTATAATGAAAATTACATGGAGAGTGAAAAGTTTCCATTCGCTGTTTTTATTGGTAAGGTTAAT
>JBILCJ010000203.1:0-3844 GCA_044353195.1 Bacteroidia bacterium
GACCTTTGAGTAATGACACTTCTAACATCCAGAATCCTTCTCATATATACGATAATCCATTCTCCTACAGTGTTTCTTTAACCGTTGTCAATAGTTTCGGCTGCAGAGATTCGGTTATGAAAATTGTAAAAGTGGAAGATGAATTTTCTATTTTTATTCCTAATAGTTTTTCTCCTTCTAAAATTGATGGCGTAAATGACGTATTTAAAATTACTGGAATTGGATATGTAACAGACGATTTTGAATTAAAAATTTACGACAGACTCGGCGAACTCGTATTTAAAACAAATGACATTACTAAAGGATGGGATGGTTCGGTTAAAGGTGGCAAAATTGCAGCTATTAACGTCTATGTTTATAAAATTGAAATCAAAGATTACAGATATAAATTGAGAGAATTTGTTGGGCACATTTCGGTGCTTTAATTATATTTAAAAAAATGAAAAAACTAAAATACTTATACTTAATATTATTATTTATCCCTTTAATTAAAGTTTATTCTCAAGGGTGCGCAGGCGCATCACCTTTTTGTTCAGGATCAACATCCTATACATTTCCTGCCAGTACAGGTGGTACATCAGCACAAGTCGGTCCAAACTACGGTTGTTTATTTAGTCAACCCAATCCAGCATGGTATTATTTTCAAGTTTCAACAAGTGGGTCAATTGATATTAATATTGCTGGTACTGGGGGAGGGGACGTAGATTTTATTTGTTGGGGACCATTCACTACCGCTACAGGAAATTGTGGTAATTTAACGGCAGCAAATACTATTGATTGTAGTTTTTCAGCCTCTCCAACAGAAACATGCAATATTACAAGTGCAATTGCTGGACAGTATTATATGTTACTCATTACTAATTTTTCAGGGATGAGTCAAAATATTACCTTTGGTCAGAGCTCTTCTAGCACCGGCTCAACTAATTGTGGTTTATTATCATCTGGGGTAACAAGTAGAACAATCTGTCCAACAGCTACAGCTTCTTTAACTGCATCTTCAAATCTTACAAGCCCCACGTATTCATGGTCACCAGGTGGTGCGACAACAAGCTCTATATTAGTTAGTCCGAGTGCAACAACCATTTACTCCGTAACCATTAATGGAATAAATCCGAGTACAAGCACTCCTACTGTTATTGTAAACACGGGAACCGTAACTGTGTTATCGTTACCAACATTAACAGTAACAAGTACTAATTTGATTTGTCCAAACTCTAGTATCAATATATTTGCAAGTCCAGGATTTACAAGTTATGTTTGGGCTGGACCACCAGCATTTACATCAACCACAACGATTTCAGGAGTTTCATTATCTAATGCAACTCCTAGTATGCTTGGAACCTATACGGTAACAGGAAAAACAGCACAAGGTTGTCAGGTAGTTAATACAACAACAATAGGATTTATCCCTACATCTAGCATTACTACTACGCCAGGTTATACTGTTTGTCAAGGTGGTACGCAAACGTTTACAAATACCAATGCAGTTGGAGCATCTTATTATTCATGGACTGGACCATCGAGTTTTGTTTCCTCGGTACAAAACCCGACCATCAGTTTAATTAATCTTAATCAATCTGGCACATACACAGTGACTGCCTATTTCGTTGTTGGAACGAATACATGTGTGACAACTAATACATGTTATGTCTTTGTTGTTCCCGGCGCTCCAACCGCTCTTCCTAATATCCCAACTATTTGTAATAATGGGAACATTAATTTATTAGCGCCCACTGGAGGGACTTCTTATAATTGGACAGGTCCAAATAGTTTTACTGCTGCAGTTCAAAACCCTGTTCTTATCAATGCAAATACAATTAATAACGGAACTTACACCGTTATTATTACTACTGGGCTTTGTGTTAATGTGGGAACTGTTGCTGTAAACGTTTATAATCCTATTTCGTTTAATACGGTTCCTAATAACATGACACTTTGTTTTGGAAAATCAGGATTACTTCAAGCCAGTGGAAATGGTGGTAGTGGGGTTTATAATTACTCTTGGTCGCCAATTACCGATTTAACGAGTCCTAACTCGGGAACAACCAGCGTTATCGGTAACACGACAACAACCTATTCTGTTACCCTTTCTGATGCCAATTGTCCGATTACAGCAAATGCGGTTTATCCTGTTACAGTGACTGTGAATCCTACTCCTGTCATTTCAATGTTTAGCTCTAAAGACAGAGGTTGTGAAGTTTTTTGTACTGATATCAATGCAACGAGTGTGCCAACTTCTACTAATTGTCAATGGAGATTCTCTAATAATTTGGCGTATGGAGGTTGTAATAATCCTAATTTTTGTTTCCCTACACACGGCGTGTATGGAGCAACGCTAACAGTTACGGATGTAAATGGATGCGTTGACTCGTTAAAGAATAATGCATTTATTACTGTTGATCCAAATCCTATTGCCGATTTTAATTGGTCGCCTAACAATCCTACCGTGTTAATTAACGAAGTAAGTTTTTCTGATCAGTCCTCTGTTGGATTACCTTTTAACAGCTGGCATTGGAATTTTGGTGATACTTTTGGGCCTTTGAGTAATGATACCTCTAACATCCAAAATCCTTCTCATATATACGATAATCCATTCTCCTACAGTGTTTCTTTAACCGTTGTCAATAGTTTTGGCTGCAGAGATTCGGTTATGAAAATTGTAAAAGTGGAAGATGAATTTTCTATTTTTATTCCTAATAGTTTTTCTCCTTCTAAAATTGATGGCGTAAATGACGTATTCAAAATTACTGGAATTGGATATGTCACAGACGATTTTGAATTAAAAATTTACGACAGACTCGGCGAACTCGTATTTAAAACAAATGACATTACCAAAGGATGGGATGGTTCGGTTAAAGGTGGTAAAATTGCTGCTACTAACGTCTATGTTTATAAAATTCAAATAAAAGATTACAGACTTAAATTGAGAGAATTTGTTGGGCACATTTCGGTGCTTTAATAATGTTTTATATCTTTTGAAAAAAATCCTTTCTCTATTACAGAAAGGATTTTTACATTTATACGGAAATATAATCCAATTACTATATTTAAACTAAATTGATAAATTGAATGAAACAATACCACGATTTACTTCGTCATGTATTAAGCAACGGAGAAAAAAAAGAAGACAGAACTGGCACAGGAACTGTAAGTGTATTTGGATATCAAACACGTTATAATTTAGCGGAAGGATTTCCGTTACTAACAACAAAAAAACTACATACAAAATCGATTATTCATGAATTGCTTTGGTTCTTGAAGGGTGATACAAATATTAACTATTTAAAAGAAAATAATGTTCGAATTTGGGATGAATGGGCAGATTCTGAAGGGAATTTAGGTCCAATTTATGGCTATCAATGGAGAAGTTGGCCAACACCAGATGGAAAACACATTGATCAAATATCGCAAGTCATAGATATGATTAAAAATAATCCTGACTCAAGGCGATTAATTGTAAGTGCATGGAATGTAGCGGATATTAATAACATGAAATTACCTCCATGCCATGCCTTTTTTCAGTTCTATGTAGTAAATGGAAAATTGAGCTGTCAGCTTTATCAAAGAAGTGCAGATATATTTTTAGGTGTTCCATTTAATATAGCTTCCTACGCAATTTTAACTATGATGGTAGCACAGGTTTGTAATTTGCAATTGGGTGATTTTATTCACACGTTAGGAGATGCCCATATTTACTCAAATCATATTGAACAAGCTAATCTTCAATTAACAAGAGAATTAAGAGCCTTACCAACTTTAAAAATTAATCCCAACAAAAAATCAATATTTGATTTTGAAATATCAGATTTTGAATTAGAGAATTACGACCCACACCCTCACATAA
>JBILCJ010000058.1:0-11631 GCA_044353195.1 Bacteroidia bacterium
AATAAAATCAATAAAGCGTACTCAAAATTAGAACAAGAATTTGAACGTGAACCAAGTGCAGATGAAATTGCAACCTTATTAGACTTACCAATTGATAAAGTTTCTGATACGATGAAAGTATCTGGACGCCATGTAAGTATGGATGCTCCTTTTGCAAATGGTGAAGAAAGCTCATTATTAGATGTACTTGTTAACCACGATTCATTAAAAGCAGATGCTGGTTTAATTATGGAATCTTTATCAAAAGAAATTGATAGAGCATTATCTACATTAACAGAAAGAGAGCGTGATGTTGTGAAATTGTTTTTTGGAATTGGCTTAAATCATGGCTTAACGCTTGAAGAAATTGGTGATAAATTTGATTTAACTAGAGAACGTGTTCGTCAAATTAAAGAAAAAGCGATTCGTCGTTTACGTCATTCATCTCGTAGTAAATTATTACAACAATATTTAGGATAAACATTTTAGATAATTAAAAAGGCTTACCAATCTGGTAAGCCTTTTTTTTAACTAACTTTTAAATTATTTTTTAAAGACACCTTTAATTTTATCTTTTAAATGAATGACTTTATCGATTTGTTCTTGAATAGCCGGTATAGTCATATCAGTCATTGGCGAATCGCTTAATGATTTTAATGACTCAGGGTAAAATAGAATATAACTAGAGAACTCACTATTCTTATTCAACGATTTAGGCATATTATCAACGTGAAAATCAAAAGAAACCGTTTGTTTTCTGCTACTCAAAAACACATATAAATCATCTGTGTTTACTTTATCAACGATGTCACTATCATCAAAACTAGTTACCGTGAGGTAATTATAAAATTCTTTTTTCTTATCATTCACTAACTTAATAAAAGCATCAATCGTTTTTTGTTGCCCATAAATAACAGAGCCTGTTCCTATTTGTTTTAAAATCGTGTTTATTTTTCTTACAACTAAATTAAATCCACTTTCTAATTCTGCGTTTGGAGTGAGAACTAAAATCACTTTATTGTAGGTATTTAAAGGTTGAATAATTTTGGAAATAATAATGGACTGTTTTGTTTTCAATAATAAATTATCAGCTATGTTTCCAAAAATAATTGTACTTGAACTTTGCTGTGCTTTCCAACTAATTAAGATGTCAGAAATATTATAAGCCTTTGCAGTTCTTGCAATTCCATCAACAATACTCAAATCAACTTTCTTAAGTACCTGCACTTTTTTATCACCTGATGAAATTTGCTCAACAACGCCGTCAATTACTTTCTTCACAACATTAATCCGCTCATCAGCTTCTGCCGTATCTTCCACAATAGATAAAGGATAAATTGGTTCTTGTGATTTAGAATCTTTGATCATTAGTGACAAATCAATAAGTCGTGCAATGTTTTCAGGATTACTAACCGGAATTAATATCCGTTCAGTTCTATCAATAATTTTTTTAGAATTTTCATTCTCTTCAATAGCAATTTCTCTTGATGCTCTTTCTGTAACAAACGAACTTACCATACAGGTAATTAAAATTAAAATAATGGTGCCATTAATTACATTTTGATCAAACAAACCAATATCGTAGCCCACTTTAATAACAGCTAAAGTGGCCGCAGCATGAGACGCACTTAAACCAAACATAACACGTTTTTCGTGCTTGGTGTATTTATAAATAAAACCTGTGACTTGAGCTGCAAACCATTTTGTAGAGATCGCTACAAAGCTTAAAATACCTGCAAAAACAAGCGCATTTGTTCCTTTAAAGAATAAACTGAGATCAACCAACATACCAGCACTAATTAAAAAGAAAGGAATGAAGATGGTATTCCCAATAAAAATAACTCTATTCATTAAAATAGAATTATGAGGGATTACTCTGTTTAAAGCTAATCCAGATAAAAAGGCACCAATGATTGGTTCGACACCAGCCAACTCAGAAAAGAAGCCAGAAATAAACACAACAGCTAAAACATATATGTATTGTGAACTGCCCTGCCCTTCAATATTTCTAAAAAACCAGCGACTAACTTTTGGCAAAAAATACAACACTGAAAAACCTAAAAGTCCTAATGATCCAACCAAGCGAATCCAAAACATAGTATTGATTTCGCCCCCGACTACATTAGTTATAACACCTAGCAAAATCAAAACAGCACTATCAGTTATAATCGTGCCACCAAATGAAACTTGAACTGCCCTATTCTTTACAATACCCATGTTACTTACAATGGGATAACTCAAAAGGGTATGGGTACTAAACATACTTGCTAATAATAAAGCAGGCCACATGGTAAACTCGAATACGTAAATACAAACGATGTATCCTATAATTATTGGAATAAAGAAAGTGAGTGCACCAAATACTAAACTCTTAGCCCGATTTTGTTTGTACTCTTGCATGTCGATTTCTAAACCTGCTAGGAACATAATATACAATAATCCTGTTTTACTAAACAACTCGAAACTAGTTGATTTCTCAATAATATGGAGCGTATTTGGCCCAATAATAACACCAGCTATTATTAAACCAATGATCCCAGGAATACGGAATCGTTTTAAAATAAGCGGCGCAAATAAAATAATTAAAAGCGTCAGGGATAAAATTAAAACAGGATTTGTAACTGGAAGATACTGATTAAAAAAATCTTTTATTGCCAATAAATTTAAACCTATTTGTAACATATTATCGTTTTAGCGAAGATAATGAAATTATACAATTCTATGTGTGAATCAATAAAACAATAATAATAAGGTAACTTTCAAATTTAGAACTAATTCAATCAAACTAATTCGTAGTAACACTGCGAGAGGCTTTCATGGCTAAGATATACTTATATAAATCATCTTTTTGGCTATCTGTAATTTCTGCTCTTGGCGCCATATCATCCACTTCATGTTTCCATGATTCCTCAGAACGGTTATATAAATTCTTCATGCCATGACAATTAGTACAAGCACCTGTGTAGATAGCATATCCATTATTTAAATTCTGTAAAGTAACATCAGGATATTTAGGTTGAATAGCTTTCAACTCAATATCTGTTGGCAATAGGCTGTTTACTGTTTTAGTTGCAACTGTTTTAGTTGCAACTGTTTTTTTTGAAGTACAAGAAAATGTCATATTTGCAATGACAATGATGGCAATTAATTTTAGATTTTTCATGATTTTAAATTTAGTGTTTATTAATCTTCTATGTGATACTCATTTATTTTTCGATACAGAGTTCGTTCACTAATACCTAATTCTTTTGAGGCGTATTTGCGTTTTCCTTTATGCTTCTTCAAGGCTTTTTTAATCATATCAATCTCTTTATCTTGCAATGATAAAGATTCTTCCACAAAAATCGGCTGAGAATATGCACTATTATCAGAAACAATAATTGGATTATGCACAGTTAAATCTCTATTAGTTGGCAGCACCGAAAAATTATTCTCAGCTCTGAAAAGCTGGTCAGTGTTTTGTATTGGCACTTCAGCCATGTTGTTTAATGGATTCGGATTTCCTTTCATCATATTATGAACGATTTGCTTTAAATCATTCATCTCTTTTTTCATATCAAACAAAACCTTATAAAGCAAATCACGTTCATTCATCTCGGTGGATGATGAATTTGAAAATGGATTATTAGCTAAGGCTGGTAATTTGTTTGTTTGATAATTTGGAAGATACTGCAATAAACCTTCAAGAGTTATTTCTCTATCCTTCTCTATGATTGAAATTTGTTCTGTAATGTTTTTTAATTGACGAATATTTCCTGGCCAATAATAATTAATCAATGCTTGCTCGGCATCTGGATTTAACTTAACAGAAGGCATTCTGTATTTAGTAGCAAAATCATTAGCAAACTTTCGAAACAATAAAGATATATCATCTTTTCTGTCACGCAATGGAGGCAAATTTATTGGCACTGTATTTAATCGGTAATATAAATCTTCTCTAAATTTTCCTTTTTCGATGGCAATATTAAAATTAATATTTGTTGCCGCAACCACTCTTACGTTTGTTTTTAAAACTTTGCTACTCCCTACTTTAATGTATTCTCCAGTTTCTAAAACACGCAACAATCTAGCTTGGGTAGACAAGGGCAATTCGCCAACTTCATCCAAAAAAATAGTTCCACCGTCAGCTACTTCAAAGTATCCTTTGCGCGCTTCATGTGCTCCGGTAAACGAACCTTTTTCGTGTCCGAATAATTCACTATCGATAGTTCCTTCTGGAATGGCGCCACAGTTAACAGCAATGTATTGACCATGTTTTCTAGCACTATTTTGATGGATAATTTGAGGGAATACTTCTTTACCTGTTCCACTTTCACCGTTAATCAAAACGCTCAAATCAGTTGGTGCAACTTGACGGGCAATATCAATCGATCGATCTAATACAGTATTACTGCCTATTATACCAAAACGTTGTTTAATATCTTGTAGATTCATAAGGGACTTAAATGATTAAAAGGACTGTTTGACATAAGGGACTGTTATTAAGTATGAAATATTTATTTAATTTTTACGACTAATGTTTCTCGAAAATTTGAAATTTGCTTTTGAAGAATTTCTACTTTATTCAAAATAGTTTTTAACTCGGTTTGATCTCCATATTTTCTTCGTTCACAAATTAATAATTGGGTTTCTATCTCGTAACTTGTGGTTAAGGCGGTAGTAATAAATTCAGCAAAATGTAATTCTGTTCGTTTACCAGAGCCTTCAGCGATATTAGATGGAACAGAAACAGAGCACCTTTCTAACTGTTGAATTAAATTAAACTTTTCTTTATGAGGAAGACTATCGGTATAATTATAAATTAAATCGCATAAATCCATGGAATCTTTCCAAATAGTTAACTTTTTAAAATTATGTTTCATCATTCCTTAAAGTCTTAAGTCTCTTTTGTCCCTTTAGTCTCATCAATCTCTCAAACGCATTCCCCAATTAAAGTACCACTTGTACAGCTAGTAATAAGAACGTTCACATAATCGCCTTTTTTTAAATTTCCTTTCGGGAAAACACAAACTGTATTTTGTGAATTTCGTCCACTCATCATGTCTGCTGATTTTTTAGAAACATTTTCTACTAACACTTTAAATACTTTACCTAATCCTTGCTTTGTTCGTATTTCACTATGTCTGCGCTGTGCATCAACAATTTCCGTTAATCTTCTGCTTTTTATTTCTGCAGGAACATCATCTTTATATTTACGTTCGGCTAAAGTTTTAGGTCGTTCGCTATAGCTAAACATATATGCAAATTCATATTGTACCTCTTCCATTAATGACAACGTATCTTGATGTTGCTCCTCTGTTTCTCCACAAAAACCAGTAATAATATCAGCACTAATAGCTGCGTCTGGCATTATGCGACGTATAGCAGCAATTCTATCTAAATACCATTCGCGGGTATAGCCTCGATTCATTTTTTCTAACATATCGCTATTTCCACTTTGAACAGGCAAATGAACGTACTTACAAATGTTTTCATATTTAGCCATCGTATGTAACACATCATCGCCCATATCTTTAGGATGTGATGTTGAATAGCGAACTCTTAATTCAGGATGGATTAACGCAACCATTTCAAGAAGTTCTGCAAAGGTTGTTGAATTAGCTTTTTGTTCATCAGTTAAATTTTCCTTTTTTAAACCACCGCCAGTCCATAAATATGAATTCACATTTTGACCAAGCAGTGTCACTTCTTTATATCCTTTTTCAAATGCTTCTTGACATTCTTTTACGATAGTTTCTGGTTCACGACTTCTTTCTCTGCCACGTGTAAATGGGACAACACAAAAGCTACACATGTTGTCGCAACCGCGCATAATACTTACAAATGCACTTACACCATTTGCATCTAAACGAACCGGTGAAATATCTGCATACGTTTCTTCTTTACTTAAAATAACATTAATGGCTTGTTGACCACCTTCTGCAACTGCAATTAGATTTGGTAAATCACGATAAGCATCAGGCCCAACAACCATATCAACTAATTTTTCTTGCTCTAAAAACTGATGTTTCAATCGCTCAGCCATGCAACCCAATACACCAATTAATAGGTTTTTATTAGTCTTTTTTACTTTTTTGTAATCATATAATCGTTGACGAACTCTATCCTCCGCATTTTCTCTTATCGAACAGGTATTTACAAATATCAAATCAGCTTCTTTATAATCGCTTGTTGTTGTATATCCTTTATCTATTAAAATAGACGCAACAATTTCGCTGTCGGCAAAATTCATTTGACAACCATAACTTTCCAAAAACATTTTTTTTCCTGCAGAAAATGTGTTTTTTGGAACTTCTCGAACTAACGCTTCACCTTGTTTCGATTCATCAATTATTTTACTTTCCATATGATATCAATAAAAACACAAAGGTAATGCTTTGTTCTGACATTTTGACACATTATGCACTTTTGGATTCACAAAAAAAATAAAAAATAAAAAAAATATAAGTTATTGAATTTAAATACGTTAATAAGCTATTTGATTCAATTTTTATGTTTTTTTCAAAGTTCAAAAAAATATAAATTAGGATTAATCGAATTTTATTTTTTTCCTTTGCACAAAAATTAAAAGAAAATTTTATTTTTTAATTCGGTTTTAAAATCAAATTGCACATCATTTAACTTATACATATTATATATACATGGCAAAAAATTTAGTGATAGTTGAGTCCCCTGCAAAGGCAAAAACCATTGAAGGTTTCTTAGGAAAAGATTTTATCGTTAAATCAAGCTTCGGGCACATTAGAGACTTAGTAAAAAAAGGATTTGGAGTTGATATTGAACATAATTTTACCCCAACATACGAAGTTCAACCTGATAAAGAACGCGTTATTGCTGAATTAAAAAAATTAACAAAAGGAGCTGATATGATTTGGTTAGCATCCGATGAAGACCGCGAAGGAGAAGCCATTAGTTGGCATTTATACGAGACATTAAATTTAAATCCTAAAAATACAAAGCGAATCGTTTTTCATGAAATTACAAAACCTGCTATTTTAAAAGCCATTGAAAATCCACGCGAAATCGATATTAATTTAGTAAATGCTCAACAAGCGCGCCGTGTTTTAGATCGATTAGTTGGTTTTGAATTATCGCCAATTTTATGGCGTAAGGTTCGCCCAAGTTTATCTGCGGGTCGTGTTCAATCAGTTGCAGTGCGTTTAATTGTGGAACGTGAGCGTGAAATACAAAAATTTAATTCTACTTCCGCATTCAAAGTATCAGCTATTTTTACTGTAGGAACTGGTTTATTAAAAGCTGAATTAGATAAGCGTTTTGCTAGCGAACAAGAAGCGCAAGCATTTTTAGAAACATGTAAACCAGCAACATTTACTATTGAGAGCTTAGAAACTAAACCTGCGAAACGTTCGCCAGCTGCACCTTTTACCACCTCTACTTTACAACAAGAGGCAGCTCGAAAATTAGGTTTTTCTGTAGCGCAAACGATGCAAGTTGCACAGCGTTTATACGAAGCTGGTAAAATTACTTACATGAGAACTGACTCCGTTAATTTATCGGATACAGCCATGGATCAAGCTAACAAAGCCATTAATCAAAATTACGGAGAGAAATATTACACACCTCGTAAGTTTAAAAATAAAAGCAAAGGTGCTCAAGAAGCGCATGAGGCTATTCGTCCAACTTACATTGATAGAACTGTTATTGATGGAGAACGTAACGAAATTAGATTATATGATTTAATTTGGAAACGCACCATTGCAAGTCAAATGAGCGATGCTGAATTAGAAAAAACAACTGTAAAAGTGAATGTAAGCGGTGCGACCGAACTATTTGTTGCACAAGGTGAAGTTTTGAAATTTGATGGTTTCTTAAAAGTATATATGGAAGGAACAGATGATGACGATTCTGATGAAGATAACTCTTCCATTCTTCCTCCAATGAAAGTTGGTGAAAAAATTGTAAGTAAAGAAATTTCAGCAACGCAACGTTTTACGCATCATCCAGCTCGTTATACTGAAGCGAGTTTAGTGAAAAAATTAGAAGAATTAGGTATAGGTCGTCCGTCAACGTATGCACCAACAATTAGTACAGTTCAAAAACGTAACTACGTTGAAAAAACAGATAGAGAAGGTAATCCAAGAAACTACACGTGCTTAACTTTAGTAAAACAAAATTTAACTAAGGAAATTAAAACAGAAAATACGGGGGCAGAAAAATCAAAATTATTTCCAACTGATATCGGAATGGTTGTTAATGATTTTTTATTGCAATACTTCCCTACTATTTTAGATTTCAATTTTACTGCAAAAGTGGAAGAAGAGTTTGACGAAATTGCTGAAGGTAATTTAGACTGGCAAAAAATGTTAGGTGAGTTTTATCATCCTTTTCACAAAACCGTTGAAGACACTATGGAAAATAGTGAACGAGCAAGTGGTGAACGTAGTTTAGGAATTGATCCAGTAAGCGGAAAGCCTATAATTGTTAGGATTGGACGCTTTGGGCCATTAGCTCAAATAGGCGAAACAAACGAAGAAACAGGTGAAGTAGCTAAATTTGCAAGTTTAAGAAAAACACAAAATTTAGATACTATTACTTTAGAAGACGCACTTGATTTATTTAAGTTACCTATGAATTTAGGAACATACGAAGGTAAAGAAGTAATTATTGGTGTTGGTCGTTTTGGTCCATATGTTAAGTTAGATGAAGCCTTTATTTCTATTCCTCGTACCATAGATCCATTAACTATGGACATGGAAAAAGCCATTGAAATAATAAAAGAAAAAGAATTAGCTGATGCGCCAGTTGCTCATTATGAAGGAAAAGGTGTTACAAAAGGAAAAGGACGATTTGGACCATTCATTAAATATGAAGGTATGTTTATCAACGTGCCTCGTGCTTATGACTTCGATAATTTATCTCAACATGATATCAACGAATTAATCGAGAAAAAATTAGAAAAGGAAGCAAACCGTTATATTCAAAATTGGCCAGAAGAAAAAATATCAGTTGAAAATTCTCGTTGGGGACCACAAATTAAATTTGGCAAACTACAATTGAAATTAATTAAAGATGGTGGTGGAAAATTTACACCAGATGAATTAACCGAATTAAATTTAGATGCAGTTAAAGCAATGATTGTTGCACAAGTGCCAAATGCATTTAAGAAAAAAGCAACTGCTAAAAAGGCTTCTGCTAAAAAATCAACCGTTAAAAAAGTGGCAACTAAAAAAGCTCCAGCTAAAAAAGTAGCAGCAAAAAAAGCGCCGACGAAAAAAGTAGCAACGAAAAAAGTAGCTGCAAAAAAGAAATAAAAAATATGTTTACACATAAAAAAGTGGAGTTTTACTCCACTTAAAGTGGAGTTTTACTCCACTTTTTTTGTTTTGAACTATTTTGATTACATTTAAATTCTTAAAAACATGGAATCTAAACTATTAAAAAACAAACTTGAATTACGTGCCATCTATATGGCTATGTGGTCTAATCAATTTTAATAGTTTAGAACGACTCATAAGGTGAATTAAAACAAATTCCCTAAAAATAATTAATCATTAAATTTTCAAAAAATAAAAATATGGCAAAAGAAATTAAAAACGTAGAATACGGATTAGAAAAAATATTTGAAGGTGCGCAAGACTTTTTACCTTTATTAGGAACAGATTATGTAGAGTTTTATGTAGGAAACGCTAAGCAATCAGCCCACTTTTACAAAACTGCATTTGGTTTTCAATCATATGCATACGCAGGTTTAGAAACTGGTTTAAGAGATCGTACCTCTTACGTTTTAAAACAAGATAAAATGAGAATCGTATTAACAACAGCATTAACAAGCGATTCTGCAATTGGAGAGCATGTAAAAAAACATGGTGACGGTGTAAAAATAATTGCACTTTGGGTTGAAGACGCTCGAAAATCTTTTGAAGAAACTGTAAAACGTGGTGCTAAAGTTTATATGGAACCAACGGTTGAAACAGATGAACACGGTGAAGTTGTTCGCGCTGGTATTTATACTTACGGAGAAACGGTACATATGTTTGTAGAACGTAAAAATTATAAAGGTGATTTTTTACCAGGATTTAAAGCATGGAACAGTGATTACAACCCATCACCTGTTGGATTAAAATTTATTGATCACATGGTTGGAAATGTTGGTTGGAATCAAATGAATGAAACCGTAAAGTGGTATGAAGATGTCATGGGATTTGTAAACTTTTTAAGTTTTGATGATAAACAAATTACAACGGAATACTCTGCCTTAATGAGTAAAGTGATGAGTAATGGAAATGGAAGAATTAAATTTCCAATTAATGAACCAGCTGAGGGAAAGAAAAAATCTCAAATTGAAGAATACATTGATTTTTATGAAGGTGCTGGTGTACAGCATTTAGCCTTAGCGACAGACGATATCATTAAAACTGTAGCTGAGTTAAAAGCACGTGGCGTAGAATTTTTACCACCACCACCACAAGCCTATTATGATGAGATACCAAACAGATTAGGCGTTCATAGAGATATGATGAAAGAAGATATTAAAGAACTTCAAAGATTATCAATTTTAGTTGATGCGGATGAGGAAGGTTATTTACTTCAAATTTTCACAAAACCAGTAGAAGATCGACCGACTTTATTTTTTGAAATAATTCAACGCATGGGCGCTAAAGGCTTTGGCGCTGGTAATTTCAAAGCATTGTTCGAATCGATAGAAAGAGAACAAGCTTTGAGGGGAACCTTATAATTAAATAAAAATACACTTATAAAAAAAGGGGTTACGTTAAACGTAACCCCTTTTTTATTTTATTCTAACTAACAGTAGGTTAAGCAATTAAATTTTTTGTTAAAAATAAAATCGATTTTTTAAAACCTTTTGAAAACCACAACGTACAATAAAATAAACAACCTAAAAACTAAATTAAAATAATCCATGAAAACATTTTTAAACCTTTTAAAACTTACTAGCCATGAAACTCAAACGTGTAACCCCCGCCATGCTATTGGCCATGTCAACAATAGCTATCAATGCGCAGTCAAAACTACAATCCTCTACGATTGACACTTTACTTAATTTTAATACAACTAAATGGATAAACTTCTACAACTCAAAACACCAATCACAAAAAGATTTAAAAGAATACCTAACATCACAACAACGTGATTACATCAAAGATGCGTTTTTCTCACACGCACCAAAAAACCTAGGCCAATCCTCAAGGCCACAAGCAGCTTGTACCAATATTGATTTTGAAAACGGAAACCTAACAGGCTGGACAACATCTACAGGCTACAATCCACTGTACAATCCATTAGGATGTTGTGCAACATCGGGCGGCGCACAAACAATAACATCAGGAGCTGGCTTAGATCCCTGCGGAGGATTTCCTATCGTAGCGCCTGGCGGAAGTTTTTCTTTGAAATTAGGTAACAACGCTGTTAATGGCATTGCCGACAGGATAGAACAAACATTTTTTGTTACAACTGCAAATGCTAATTTCATGTATCGGTATGCGGTTGTTTTTGAAGATCCTGGACATACTGTTGCCAATCAACCAAGCTTTGTTGCCGAAATGCTTGATAGTTCTGGAGTTCAAATACCTTGCACTTACTACAGTGTTTCTGCAGGTTCGGGAATTCCAGGTTTTTTAAACTCAACAGGATGTACTGGCGTCGTCTATAAACCATGGAGTAATGTGAGCA
>JBILCJ010000042.1:0-13121 GCA_044353195.1 Bacteroidia bacterium
GTTTTCAAGTAGAAGTTCATGTTCTGTAACGAAAGATTTGATTTCAAACTTCATTGACAGAATCGCTTGTCATCCAAGTACATTTCCGTTGTTGTTTTGTGACTATACAACAGGAAAGCCAAGAGCGGTTACTTGCCCCTAACCTTTTTTTCTGACAATTATAATATTAAATCCCTTTAAATATGACATTTTTAAAGGTTTAACATTTTTTTTATGTCAGCATGACATTAAAAAGATGCATTATAAGAATGGCACAAACATTGACTACTTAGCCAATATAAAAATTAATATAAACTAAAAAAACATAAATAAAATGGGAAAAATTATAGGAATAGATTTAGGAACAACCAATAGCTGTGTATCAGTTATGGAAGGAAATGAGCCTGTTGTGATTGCAAATAACGAAGGAAAACGTACAACTCCATCTGTTGTAGCATTTGTAGAAGGCGGCGAGCGTAAAGTTGGTGATCCAGCAAAACGTCAAGCTATTACAAACCCTACAAAAACAATTTCTTCAATTAAACGTTTTATGGGTTCTTCTTTTGACGAAGCTGCAAAAGAAATACCTCGTATGACTTATAAAGTTGTAAAAGGCGATAATAACACACCACGTGTTGTGATTGATGACAGAAACTACACCGCTCAAGAAATTTCGGCTATCATTTTACAAAAAATGAAAAAAACTGCTGAAGATTATTTAGGAACGACTGTTGATGAGGCAGTAATTACTGTTCCTGCATACTTTAACGATGCTCAACGTCAAGCGACTAAAGAAGCTGGCGAGATTGCTGGTTTAAAAGTAAAACGTATTATTAACGAACCAACTGCTGCTGCCCTTGCTTATGGCATGGACAAAAAAGGAAAAGACATGAAAATTGTTGTTTTTGACTGCGGTGGTGGAACACATGACGTGTCTGTTTTAGAATTAGGCGACGGTGTATTTGAAGTAAAATCAACAGACGGAGATACTCACTTAGGTGGAGACGACTTTGACCATATTATTATTGATTGGTTAGCTGACGAATTTAAAAAAGACGAAGGTATTGACTTACGTCAAGATCCAATGGCTTTACAGCGTTTGAAAGAAGCTGCTGAAAAAGCAAAAATTGAATTATCAAGCACAACCACTTCTGAAATTAACTTGCCATACATTATGCCTGTTAACGGAATTCCTAAGCATTTAGTGAAACAATTAACACGTGCTAAGTTTGAACAAATGGCTGACAGTTTAATTCAACGTACGATTGACCCTTGTAAAACAGCATTAAAAAATGCAGGTTTATCAACTGGAGATATTGACGAAATTATTTTAGTAGGTGGTTCAACTCGTATTCCTGCGATACAAGCAGCTGTTGAGAAATTCTTTGGAAAAGCGCCAAGCAAAGGTGTTAACCCTGATGAAGTTGTTGCTATTGGTGCAGCTATTCAAGGTGGTGTTTTAACTGGTGAAGTACAAGATGTATTATTATTAGATGTAACACCGTTATCATTAGGTATCGAAACATTTGGCGGTGTATTCACTAAATTAATTGAATCAAATACAACGATTCCTTCTAAAAAATCCGAAACATTTAGTACAGCAAGCGATAATCAACCAAGTGTACAATTACATGTATTACAAGGTGAGCGCCCAATGGCTAAAGATAACCGCACAATTGGACAATTTAACTTAGATGGTATTATGCCAGCACCACGTGGTGTTCCTCAAGTTGAAGTAACCTTTGATATTGATGCGAATGGTATTTTATCAGTATCTGCTAAAGATAAAGCAACTGGTAAAGTTCAAAACATTCGTATTGAAGCTTCTTCTGGATTAAGCAAAGAAGAAATTGAAAAAATGAAACGCGAAGCAGAATTAAACGCTGATGCTGATAAAAAAGCAAAAGAAGAAGCTGAAAAAATCAATGCAGCGGATGGTTTAATCTTCACGTCAGAAAAACAAATTAAAGATTACGGCGATAAAATTCCAGCTGAGAAAAAAGCAAACATCGAAAGTGCTTTAGCAACCCTTAAAACAGCATACGAAGCAAAAGACTTAAGCGCTATTGATTCTGCTACAACGTCGTTAAACGCAGCATGGGAAGCAGCTTCTCAAGAAATGCACGCCGCAATGAACGAACAAGGTGGAGCAAATGCTCAGCCAGGTGCTGAACAAGCAAACCCTGAAGCTGGAAAAAGCGAAAATGTAACCGATGTAGATTACGAAGAAGTAAAATAATTTATACAAACTATCATTAAAAAATCCTCTTCAGTTAATTTGAAGGGGATTTTTTTTATATTTAATAATGTAATTTAAATAAAAGAAAAACATGAAAAAATTGCAATTCAACATCAGCATTCATGCACCTGTGAGTGCGGTATACAATATAATGCTTGGCATAAGCAGTAAATCAACGTATGAGCAATGGACAGCTATGTTTAACCCAACATCAACCTATGAAGGGAATTGGGAAAAAGGAAGCAAAATGTTGTTTATTGGCGTTGATGAAAAGGGAGAAAAAGGCGGTATCGTTTCTAAAATCGCTGAAAACATTCCCCATCAATTTGTTTCCATTCAACATTATGGTTTAGTTAATGCTGGCAAAGAAATAACAGAAGGTGCTGAAGTAGAAAAATGGGCCAATGGATTTGAAAATTATTCGTTTGAAGAAAACAATGAAGTGACAACTGTTAAAGTTGAAATAGACGCAACTGAAGAATTTATAGACTTTATGAATGAGACTTACCCAAAAGCACTCAATAAGTTAAAAGAACTCTGTGAATAGTTACGAATCAATTAAAAATTATATCCAAAAGAAAGGTAGTACCTCAAAGTACCAACAATAGAAGGTTTTGAAACACTTAATGTTAATGGTCCTAATGGTGTTTTATACCCTAAATTTAATCCGTAAGTATAAATAGTAGTGTAGTTAGGATTTTTATTGAGTGATTCGTTTTTTAAACTGATGTTTTTATAATTAGCTAAATATTGTTTAAATGAAGAGGCTGAATAGCAATAGGAAAAGAAAGGCGTTAAAAACAAATTACTTTTCACTTCATATTGCAAGGCTATTTGCGAAGATGAAAAACTATTTGCGAAAAACTCTCCTTCTTTGACACCAAAAAACGGAATATAATTATCTCTAAATCGACTATCAACTCCTCCAATTCTAAATTGTTGAAATTCACTGATATTAGTAAGAGTATACGATGAATCTCTTGGGTTTACTTTTTCTTTGACAACATTTTCGGCAATAAGTCCAGTATTCATTTTTAATGAAACTGTTACCTTTTTAGAGAGCGGTAAAAAAACATTTAATTTTACATTTAACGAATTAAACGGATTTGTGTAATTTTTCAATGCTATTTCACTAATACTATCCGTAAAGATATCTTTTGCTTGAGCTTTTAATTCCTGAACTGTATAAAACGAATAGCGATCTTCTACACGAAAATCAATTCCTTTTCTCGAAAAAAATCGTCTATCAACAGTATTATATTTGAATTGGAAAACACTCCCTTCATATGTTTCTTCATAAGACTTTATGACAAAATCTTGATTACTATTCGAAAACTTAGGAGAATACTTATTAATATTAGCTTGGTAACCTGCATATAGTGAAGTGTTGACGCCTAATGCATAATTAAGACCCATATCAAAACTTCGATATAAATTCATGAAAACATCTTCTCCTCTGCCCTGTTGGTTATAAGAATTAAATGCTACTTTTTCTCTGTATAACTGAACATTGAAAGATAATGGTGTGTTCCATAGGTACTTACGATAATGAATTCTATATCGTGGAGATTGAGCTAAGTCGACGGTTGCAAGCAATCTTGAGTTTTTACCTACTACATTTCTCATGGTAAAATTTAATATGAAACCAGCACCTAATTCTGAATCAAAATGTAAGGCTCCTTTAAATCTAAATTTAGCATCTTCTAAAACCTTGAATTTAATAACATTTCCAGCGCTATCAGTTGGTTGAATGGAATAATACGCTTTTAATAAATTACGGTTACTATAAATTTTTGTAACGGCTCTTTCTAAATCCTTATAATGAACAACATCACCCGGCTGTATATTTAATTTATTTCTTATAAATTTTTTCTGGTTCGAATTACTAATTGTATCAATGATAATTTTATTGATTAAAATAGGTCTCTCTTCAACTATTAACGGTTGTTTAATAAAAGATAGGTTCTCTTGTTTTTGTGTGTTTGATAATTTAACTAACTCAGGTAATACATGAGAGGAAACACGATCGCCTATTTTCAAGATTTGATCATACTTATGAAACGAACCAGCTGAAATATGCTTCATATTTGCGGTTAGATTATTAAAAATATCACAATTTTTGATACCTTCTTTACTTTCGTTAATGGCATAAAAGCTTGAAGATTGCATAAGTAATTTGGTAATAGTGTTTAATTCGTGCTCCTCTAAAAGCCTGCTACCTGTATAACTTCCAATCACAAAATCAGCACCCATTTTTTTTAATTCATCTACAGGAAAATTATCCATTAATCCTCCATCCACTAAAAGAAAAGAATCAATCTTTACTGGTTTAAAAATTGTAGGAATAGCCATACTTGAACGCAATGAATTGGCTAAGTTTCCACTTTTAAGGACAACCGGCTTTACTGTTTTGATATCAACTGCTAAACATCTAAATGGAATTGGTAAATGATCGAAATCAGAAATATGATTAACATGTCTTGTTAATTTATTCAATACATTTTGTAAGTTTTGCCCCTCAATAAAACCGGTAACTTGTACTTTGCCATATTGAATAGGAATTTCTCCAATATAGTTTTGATATTCATCTTTTTCATCAATACTAATTTCATTCATTGGTACAAACTGATTTAATAATACAGCCCAATCCAACGTTCTACTTAAACTATCAATTTGTTTACCAGACCAACCTGATGCATATAAACCACCAACTACACTTCCCATACTTGTACCTGTAATGTAATCAATCTTAATATTTAAAGAGTCAATTCGCTTTAATAAACCTATGTGTGCTAATCCTTTTGCACCGCCTCCACTCAAACATAAACCCACTTTTTTAGGGCTAGTTGATTGTTGCGAAAAGCTAATTGTGCTATTAATAAATAGAAAAATGGTAGTAATAATCAGAATAAATTTCATAACGCTTTATTTTAAATGTTAAAATTAACAAAAGCAAAATTATTAATATATTTAGACTAAATGACATTTTTCATAGACGAATTTAAATAAAATACTGTTTAATTAACTAAATGACTGAAAATCAAAAGCATAAAATTTAACAAATTTGACTAAAAAAATAAACACAACGTTTAATCAATGCTTTTTTTTCTTCTTAGTATGATGAAAGCTTGGGCACGTGTCGCATTTGTTTTTAGGTTTAAACATAAAACAACTTGACAAAATTACACTTAATGAAAAAGTAAAAAGGAGTAAAAAAAGTAATGATTTAAGTCGCATAACTATTAAAATTTAACTAACTCTTCAAATAATTCTTTTACAGGTAACCCCATCACATTGTAAAAGCTACCTTCAATTTTATCAATACCAATATAACCTAACCAATCCTGAACACCATAGCTTCCGGCCTTATCGTAAGGACTAAAGTTCATTAAATAATACTCTATTTCTTCTGGCTTCAATTTTTTAAAATACACTTTACTGACATCATAAAACGTAGTTTGTTTATTTCCACTTTTCAAACATACGCCAGTAAACACTTCATGCATTTTACCACTCAATGCTTCTAACATGGCTTTGCCTTCTACAAAATTAGCAGGTTTATTATACACCTTTCCTTCGCACCATACAATGGTATCAGCCGTTATTAAAATATCAGTGTCTTTTAACTCTTCATCGTAGGCATCTGCTTTTTTTTCAGCCAAATACAATGGAATTTCTTCAGCTACTAAATCAATAGGAAATGATTCATCTGCATGAATGGGCTTATTTAAAAACTTAAATCCCAAACTAGTCAACAATTCATGTCGGCGTGGTGAATTAGAACCTAAAATAAGTTGATAAGGAAATTCCTTAATAGTTTCTTCAATTTTATTCATGTGTAATTAAATGAAATAAGTAAATGCAATGCCAAATAACATGACAAATTTAAGCAATAAGCTTGCCATTTTAAAATCCTTACTAGACTTGGCAGCTACTGTGATTAATACAATACTGATTAACGGCAAAATGATTAATCCTAAAATATAATACAACGGCAGAAAGTTTTGGCTCTTAAAAAAATGTAAACAAACTAAAAGCAAACATCCAATGGTTATAACAACAGTAAAAAATGATACAACTTTACTAGTTACCATTCCCCAAACTATAGGCATAGTTTTGCAACCTGTTTGAACATCACCTTTATAATCTTCCATATCTTTTATCACCTCGCGTGTAAATGAAGTTAAAAAGGCAAATATACTATACGCTAATACACTATAAAACAAAGGCTTCATCATTGGTATAACAAGTTCCATAGCAATTGGATTTAAATCGATCATAAAATAAAAATCATAAATAAAAGGCAATAATGGAATTGCGGCGGTTAATAAAGAAACAACCAAATTACCGACCAATAATTGCTTTTTAAAATGCGTTGAATAAAACCATAGCAATACAATACTTAATAATTGAAACGCAACAATTTTTATATGATGACATTTTAATGCTAAGTACAATCCTAATACCAAACCTATAGCACTGAAAATGATATGTAATAACATTGCCCACCTTCGTTTTATCGTAACATCTAATACCACTGATTCTGGTCGGTTTATCTTATCTGTTTTCACATCAAAATAATCATTGATAATATAACCAGCAGCAGCAATTAAGGTGGTGCTAAGCAAGGAAATAAAAAACAAAGTAGAATTAAATGAAGTGTATTTAATAAAATCATCTAACACAAAATATTGGATACAACATTGTGTTAAAATCATAATCACTAGATTTTCAATTCTAATTAATTTAAGGAAAGCTATGATAGGATTTGTTAGCACAAAACGGATTTTAATTCTTAAAGTTAAACATAATATTAATAAATTTAACAGTCCAAGAAATTAAAAAAAACATAGATGCTTTTAGATGCAGAATATTGGAATAATAGATATATATCACATGATTTTAAATGGGATTTAGGCGAAGTGTCTGATCCTTTAAAACACTATTTCGATCAGTTGACCGATACCAACTTACACATTTTAATTCCTGGTGCAGGAAATGCACACGAAGCCGAATACCTTTTTAATAAAGGATTTACAAATATCAATGTATTAGACTTTGCAAAAGAACCTATTGAATTATTTAAAAAACGAAATCCTCTTTTTAAGTCAAATCAATTAATCTGCGAAAACTTTTTCAATCACGTAGGACAGTATGATTTAATTATTGAACAAACTTTTTTTTGTGCCATAAATCCTGAACTACGTCGCAACTATGCCAAGCAAATGCATCAATTATTAAAACCAAATGGCAAATTAGTTGGTGTGTTATTTAACGATGAACTAAATAAAAACCATCCACCATTTGGAGGGAATCAAACAGAATATCTACCCTACTTCGAAAACCTATTTAAAATAAAGGTGTTTGAGCCTTCTCATAATTCAGTTAAACCAAGAGCGAACCGAGAATTATTTATTAACTTTGAGAAAGCTTAATTCCCTTGCAAACAGACAACATTATATTTGAAGAAAAACAATACATGGGTCATAACAGACTGAGTATGATTTGGAGAACTATTATTACTGTCTTTTGCTTTGTTGGTTATTATTGGAGCGAAAATCCGAAACCAATTCAAGTGTCTGTATTTGAAATTGGTTATTATCCAGCTATGGATATTCCGAACTCTGGTAATATTTTTTTTGTATTAGGCCTCCTCAGTTTATCCTTTTCAGCAATGTTGACATATATTTTACATACCCACATTAAGGTGTATCAAACCTATATTGTAATAGATGGATTTTGGACTGCAAGAAGAGTGAAAATAAATTTAGAAAGCATTTCAAATATTAGAAAAAGTAAATACAAGAAAAATATTTTTAGACGAGCCGTTTACAATTTACATAGTAGAGGAATTATCCGATTTTTTACAAGCGGCAATGAATTCATTGAATTAAAAGATAACTCTGGATTTACTTATCGAATTGGTTCGCAGAAAGCAACAGAACTTTTTCAAATTGTAAAAAAATTAAGAAAAGAACTACACTATTCTTAAACTAAATATACAGCTTCTTTACCTTTTTTTGAAAAGTCAGTATCAATGCGTTCTTGTAATGTAGTAGATAGTGAAAGTCCAACAAAATCAGCTTTTACAGGAAATCGAGTATGACTTCGATCAACTAAAATTAAGGTGTTTAATTGTTTGACTGGTTTGTTCAAAAATAATTTCACTGCATACATCAATGTTTTGCCACTATTTAAAACATCGTCAACTAAGATGATAGATTTATTTTCAAAATCTTTTTCAGTAAAGTCGATTGAAGGATCTTTTAACCAAGGCTTCTCTTTATCTAATTTTATTTTACCAATTTTAATTTTCATGTTAGAAATAGTTTCTAAAATAGCAACTATTCGTTGCGCTAATTTATAGCCATTTCCTTCAATGCCAACAATGAGCAATTCTTTTTCCTTAAAGTTAGATTCGTAAATTTGATACGCCATACGATTTAACTTCTGATCAATTTGTTGCGAATCTAAAATTTTAATTTTTTTCATATACGAATTTAGTAAAACAATTGCATTAGTAATAACACGAAAAGAAGTTTACAAAGATTTAAACTTCTACTAACGTACCCACTTTTTCGCCGTAAATCAAATTTTGAAGATTACCTTTCTTATTCATATCAAAAACAATAAGTGGTAAATTATTTTCTTTACACAAGGTAAAGGCTGTCATATCCATAACTTCAAGTCCTTTAGAATATACCTCTTCAAATGAAATGGTTTCGTATTTAGTTGCCGTTGCATCTTTTTCAGGATCAGACGTGTAAATTCCATCCACGCGTGTTCCCTTTAAAATTACATTCGCTTCAATTTCAATTGCACGCAATGTAGCTGCTGTATCGGTTGTGAAATAAGGATTACCAGTGCCGGCGCCAAAAATAACTACACGTCCTTTTTCTAAGTGACGCACTGCTTTTCTTCTAATAAATGGTTCGCAAATTTGCTCCATTTTAATAGCACTTTGTAAACGCGTTTGAACTCCTAAACCTTCTAAAGCTGATTGAACGGCCATTGAATTAATAACTGTTGCTAACATCCCCATGTAATCTCCATGCACGCGATCCATACCACCTTTTTCAGCTTGAATGCCTCTAAAGATATTCCCACCACCAATTACAATGGCTATTTGACAACCAGCATCATAAGCCAATTTAATTTCTTTAGCATATTCTAATAGTCGTTCGTGATCGATCCCAAAACCTTTTTTTCCCATTAAAGCTTCGCCAGATAACTTTAATAATATTCTTTTATATTTCATGTTATTTCTAAACTAAATTATTAATCAAAATAGGTGCGTCAAAATATATTTCTAATTTACATTAAAATAATTGACAAAAAAAAACCCGAATAAATCGGGTTTTTAATAAATTAAGATAATGCGTAACGCTTAAAGGCTGTTGCCGTTAAACCTTTTTCAACACTTTGTAAATATTGAGCTACAGTCATTTTATTATCTTTAATGTATTCTTGGTTTAATAAAGTAGATTCTTTATAGAATTTAGCAATTTTACCAGTTGCAATTTTTTCTACCATATCTTCTGGTTTACCTTCAGCACGAATTACTTCACGAGCAATTTCTAATTCTCTTTCTAACATTTCTGGAGTAACACCTTCTTTATCTAAAGCTACTGGAGCCATAGCTGCTGCTTGCATAGCTACGTTACGACCAACTTCATCATTAGTAACTTGATTGAAACCAACAATAACAGAAACTCTATTACCTGGGTGAATGTAAGCTGATACTTTTTCAGCTGAAATTGCTTCAAAATAACCAATTTCAATTTTTTCTCCAATTTTACCAACTTGCTCCATAAATTTATCAGCTACTGTAATGTCGCTGTTATATGGTAATGTTAAAATTTCTTCTTTTGTTTTTGCGTTTTTGTCTAATGCAATCATTGCAATAGAATCAGCAAATGCAATGAAATCTGCATTAATAGCTACGAAATCTGTTTCGCAGTTAATCCAAATTAAAATACCAGTTTTTCCGTCTGCAGATGTTTTTGCTAAAACAACTCCTTCTTTAGAATCTCTGTCGCCACGATTAGCAGCAACTTTTGCTCCTTTTTTACGAAGATAATCAACAGCTTGTTCAAAATCACCATTGTTTTCTTCTAATGCTTTTTTACAATCCATCATACCGGCTCCGGTTTGTTGACGTAATTTATTCACTTCTTGTGCTGTAATTGCCATTTTTATTTTTTTTAATTAATTAATAGATATGTTTAAAAAAAAGGCCCTTCCTTTAACAAGAACGGCCTTTAAAATTATGTTTTGATAAAATTATTTTTTGGCTACTGTTCTTTTACGAGGTGCTGTTTTACGAGCAGCTTCATCTTCAACAGCTTTAGCACCTTTTACAGTAACTCCTTCTGCTAATTCTTCAGCTTCTTCTTTAGAGTTTTTATTCTCTTTTTCTTCCACTAAACCAGCTTCTTTATCCATTTTACGATCACCTAAACCTTCGTTGATTGCTTTACAGATTAAATCAATAATGTAAGCAACAGAGCTAGAAGAGTCATCATTTGCAGGAATTGCATAATCCACAAAATTTGGATTTGAATTCGTATCTACAATAGCAAAAGTAGGGATGTTTAATCGTTTTGCTTCAGCAACAGCAATATGCTCTTTGCTAATATCAACAATAAATAACGCAGATGGTAAACGAGTTAAATCAGCTACAGAACCTAAGTTAGTTTCTAATTTTGCGCGCTCACGGGTAATTTGTAATTTTTCTTTTTTAGAAATGTTATCAAATGTACCATCAGTTGCCATTTTATCGATTTGTCCCATTTTACGAACTGCCTTACGGATAGTTGCAAAATTAGTTAACATACCACCTGGCCAACGCTCAGTTACATATGGCATACCTACTTCTTTAACTTTAGCAGCAACGATGTCTTTTGCTTGTTTTTTAGTAGCTACAAATAATATTTTTTTACCTGAACGAGCAATTTGCTTGATAGCAGCTGCAGCTTCATCTATTTTAACAACCGTTTTGTTTAAGTCGATAATATGGATGCCGTTTTTTTCAGCATAAATATAAGGAGCCATTGCTGGATTCCATTTTCTTTTCAAGTGACCAAAATGAGCACCAGATTCTAATAATTCGTTGAATGTTTTTGTTGACATGTGAAGTATATATAAAATATAATAATTTGAATTCTAACGTTTGCTGAATTGGAAACGAGCACGAGCTTTCTTTTGACCGAATTTCTTACGTTCAACCATACGAGGGTCGCGAGTAACTAAACCTTCAGCGCGTAATTCTTTTTTCAATTCTGGGTTAATTTCTACTAAGGCTTTTGCAATTGCTAAACGCACTGCTTGAGCTTGACCAGTAGTTCCGCCGCCATTTACATTAATTTTTACATCATATTCACCAACTGCCTTAGCATTAGTTAATGATTGTAATACATAATATTGTAACGTTGGAGTTTTGAAATATTCTTTATAATCTCTTTTGTTAATAGTAATTACTCCTGTACCCTTAGATACATAAGCACGTGCTACTGAACATTTTCTGCGACCTGATGTGTTTACTACTTCCATTTCGTTATGCAATAATTGTTGTTAAATCTACTTTTTTGGGTTGTTGTGCTGCATGATCATGCTCAGGACCAGCGAATACAAATAAATTTGTATTTAACGTTCTTCCTAAACGACCCTTTGGTAACATACCATGAACAGCATGTTTTAATACTTCAGTTGGTTTTTTAGCAAGCATTTCTTTAGGAGTTGCGAAACGTTGTCCACCTGGATGTCCAGTATAACGAACGTATTCTTTATCTTCTAATTTTGCTCCTGTAAAACGAACCTTTTCAGCGTTAATTACAACAATATTAGAACCACAGTCAGTGTGTGGTGTGTAATTTGTTTTATGTTTACCGCGAATCATGTATGCGATTTTAGAGGCTAAACGACCTACTACTTCGTTTTCTGCGTCAACTAATAACCAGTCTTTTTCAGATGCTGCTTTGTTGACAAATTTGGTTTTATAACTTAATGCGTCCACTTTTTTATTTTTAAATTTTCTAAATTGGGATGCAAATGTAAGTCTTTTTTTGATTGTAGCAAAGAATATACAGCTAATTTTAAAATATTTTATATTTTTGCACTATAAACGCAAAAAGTATTAATTAAAATTGATGCTCAATCTGCATTTCTTGAGAGAGTAATCCAAATTCTGATTTAAATTTAATAAAAAATAGGCAATGGAACATTTTATTTTAATGGCTGAAGTGAAAATAACAAAGGATTTAAACACAGAAACCCTTGATTCTGATTTGAAAAATGTCACATCTGTTATCAATAAAATCCATAAACATAAATTCATTACTGCTTTAGACATCATGTTTGATAACGAATTTCAAGGAATTACCAATAGTTTGCAACATGCTATTGAAATAATATTTGATATTGAAGAATGTTTAATTGAAAACAACTTAGATTTTAAACTAAAGTATGTGTTATACCACGACTATATCAAAACCATCCATAGTAAACATTCAGCTTATGAACGATTGGGATTAGGGCTGATTGACGCTAGAGAAAGACTTAAACTCATAAAGAAAACAGAAAGCAGATTTTTGATTGCAACAAAAGATGAAAAAACAAGTTTACATTTAAATAATCTCTTTTTAATTTATGAAGATTATGTTGATTCGTGGAAAAAAAATGACTTTGAATATGTAAGTGCTTTTTTAAACAATAAAAATTATAAAGAAGTAGCTTCCTTGTTTAACCTCAACATTTCGAGTGGATGGCGAAGAGAAAAAAGTTTAAAACTCAAACAGTACTATACCATAAAAGAAATGATTTTATCTGGCTTTTAATTTTTTCATCAATTACATTATTTTCATAACAAGACATTTCAAATACACTTATATTTGAGTTCTCTGAA
>JBILCJ010000043.1:0-13075 GCA_044353195.1 Bacteroidia bacterium
TAGAAAGGCTCAATAACATACCTGACAAAATACTTAAGCCAAGAATGAGTTTGTCTTTTGTTGCTTGCCTATCTTTTGATTTTAAAAGAAATAGCAATGGAAGAAAAATGAGGCTCGATGTGCCCACGCCTAATATGATGAATGCTGATGCACCAGGCCAGTGCATAAATTTAAATAAGATTCCTAAAATCATAGCTGCTGCAGAACATGTTCCGCTGAGTATCATTGTCTTTTTCATGGCGTAATAGTTTTTATAAGTTAATAATAGGAGAGTTTCTTCTTCTATTTCCCACAACTCATCTTTATAAAAAGTGCGAATTGTTTTTTGATAGAAGCTCTCGAAGTCTCCATGTTCTTCGAGATTTTGTTCGATGATACAACAAATATGATCGTGGAGATTTAGCTGCAGGCTCTCCATTTCAACGCCACGTGCACGTATGTCGTTAAAAATATAATCTATTTGATGTCTAACAAAAATTTCATGGTTTCCATAAAGTCAGCTAACTCGCTTACTTTTTCTTTTGTTTTCGTTTTTCCTGTTGGACTTAAACTGTAATATTTTCTAACCCGTTTCCCTATGAATTCAGTTTCTGTTGTTACAAATCCATCAGCTTCTAGGGCGTGTAAAGTGGGATACAAAGCACCTTCTGTAATTTGAATTTTATCTAAGGTTAATTCTTTCACACGTTGAGTAATTTCGTAACCATACATTTTTTTATTATCGGCTAGGAGCTTCAACACAATGGTTTTCAAAGTTCCTTTCAAAAGTTCGGAAGAGTAATTCATGTAATTAGTTTTTATTTTTTTGTTAATCTATCAATGGCTTTCGAATTTAGGATTAAAAGATAAGCCTCTTTTTACAACTATAATCAAATACTTAAGACAAAGATACATAAGAAACTGATGTATTTACATTTTTTATTCAATTTTATTTTAAATCAATGATTTTCAGGCTAATAAAATTTATCAGGTTTTATGAATGGATTTATTAACTATTGAATAATTTTTAATAATAAATGTATAATTTTAAAACGATGCCAGAATACATGTATTGAGTTGTTGAGCATAAATAGGCGAATAACTCATAAATTTATTTTCATAGGTAACACAAGAAATAAACAACCATTATAATATAGAATTCCAAAGATGTTTTTAATATTTGATACTGAAACAACAGGCTTACCAAGAAGTTACAACGCGCCCTTAACCGATTTTGATAATTGGCCTCGGATGGTTCAAGTAGCTTGGCAATTGCATGATGCGCAAGGTAATTTAATCAGTAGCAATTCTGTTATTGTAAAACCTGATGGGTATACCATTCCATTTAACGCTGTTCAAATTCATGGTATTACCAATGAAAGAGCCATCGAAGAAGGGCAAGATTTAAAATCGGTATTGCAAGAATTTGTTGAAGCTGTTAAACAAACCACCTACTTATGTGGTCATAATATCGAATTTGATAATAATATTATTGGAGCAGAATTATTACGTTGTGGTTTAGACAATGTGTTGGCAAGCAAGCCATTTATTGATACGAAGAATGATCAAACAACTGAATACTGTGCTATTCCGGGTGGACGCGGTGGAAAGTTTAAATGGCCAACGTTAACGGAATTATATACTAAACTATTCAATAGCAAATTTGATGAAGCGCATAATGCAGCCTTTGACGTATTAGCAACTGGTAAAGTATTTTTCGAAATCATTAAACGCGGCATTACAAAAGTAAAAGAGGTTGAAACATCTCAACTCCAAACAATAAACTATGTTGCACCTGATTTATCGGCACTTTATAAACACGAACAAGATTGGAAAGAGAGAAAGTTAGAAAGCTCTAAAGTAAAGATTGAAACCACTAACCTAGTAAGTAACAATTCAGCAGCCAATATTCAGCACGCAACATTTAGTCACTTACACAATCATACTCAATTTTCTGTACTTCAGTGTACAAGCGATGTTGGTGACTTAGTAAAAAAAGCAGTTGAATATAATTTAAGAGGATTAGCATTAACCGATCATGGAAATATGTATGGTGCCTTTTTATTTTGGCAAGCAATTGATAAACAAAATAAAGCCACTAAAGCCAACAATGAATTAATTGATAAAGGCGACCCTTCGACTATCGCTCAGGGTGCAAAAAAGAAACATGAATTAAAATGCATTATTGGTTGCGAATTATTTGTTTGTAAAGATCATAAAGATAAAAGCAAACAAGACAATGGCTACACACAAGTGTTTGTTGCAAAAAACAGAATAGGTTATCAAAATTTATCTAAGCTCAGTTCGGTTGGTTTAATTGATGGTTTTTATTATGTGCCTCGTATCGATAAACATTTATTGTTACAGTATAAAGAAGGATTGATTGCCACCACGGGTTCATTAACTTCAGAAATTCCTTCCTTAATTTTAAACGTAGGCGAAGAACAAGCAGAGGAATGTTTTGTGTGGTATAAAGAACAATTTGGAGAAGATTTTTATGTTGAATTAAATCGTCATCAGCTGCCAGAAGAAGATCATGTGAATACTGTTTTGTTAAAGTTTGCACAAAAATACCAAGTGAAATATTTTGCAGCGAACAGCAATTATTATTTAAATAAAGATGGATTTGAAGCGCATGATATTTTATTGTGTGTAAAAGATAATGAGAAAAAAGCCACGCCAGTAGGCAAGGGCAGAGGGTTTAGAAATGGATTGCAAAATAAAGAATTCTATTTTAAATCTCCAGCCGAAATGATAGAACTGTTTGCTGATATGCCAGAAGCCATTGACGCAACAAACGAAATTGTAGATAAGATTGAACAATTTAAATTAGGTAGAGATATTTTATTACCAAAGTTTGAAATTGAAAAAGCGTTTATTGAAACAAATTGGAACGAAATTTTAGAATCTCAACAACGCATTATTGCCATTAAAGAAAAAGATTGGGTAGCTAAAAATTTATCACCCGAAGCCATTGAGGTGCAAAAGGCAGAGATGTTAATCATTGCCGAACAATTTATTTACATGTCTCATTTAACCTGGGAAGGCGCGCACAAGCGTTATCCAGACATGACGCCTGAAATAAAAGATCGGATTGCCTTTGAGTTAACTACCATTGAGCGAATGGGATATCCTGGTTACTTTTTAATTGTGGCTGATTTTATTGCAGAAGCTCGTAAAATGGGAGTTGCTGTTGGTCCAGGGCGTGGTTCGGCAGCTGGTTCGGCTATTGCGTATTGTTTGTGGATTACGAATGTAGATCCGATTAAATTTGATTTACTCTTTGAGCGTTTCTTAAATCCAGATCGTGTAAGTATGCCCGATATAGATATTGACTTTGATGATGAAGGTCGAGGTTTAGTGATTGATTACGTGATCAATAAATACGGTGCTAATCAAGTGGCACAAATTATTACCTATGGTACCATGGGAGGAAAATCTGCCATCAAAGATACCGCAAGGGCTTTAGACTTACCATTAGAAGATTCAAATAAATTATCAAAAGCATTTCCTGATAGTTTAGATGCCAAATTAAAAAAATTATTAAAGCCGGGTGGCATTGATGAAAAATATTTAGAAGGCATTAAAGATAAACGTGAAGTGGTGGAGCAATCACACAACTTTAGAAAATTAGCAGAAGAAAAAACACCTGAAGCCGACGTGTTGAAACAAGCGTATGAATTAGAAGGCTGTTTGAGAAATATTGGTATACACGCTTGTGGTGTGATCATTACGCCTGATGATATGGTAAAGTTTGTGCCTGTTACCAAAGCTAAAGATAGTGAGATGCTTGTGACGCAATTTGATAACTCAGTTGCAGAGAGTGCAGGCCTTTTAAAAATGGACTTCTTGGGTTTACGAACCTTAACGATTATTAAAGATGCGGTTCGTTACATCAAACAAAATCATGGTGTAGACATTGATATTGATGCCATTCCTTTAGATGATACATTGACTTACGAATTATTTCAACGAGGAGAAACCAACGGCGTGTTTCAGTATGAAAGTGCTGGTATGCAAAAGTCTTTAAAAGATTTGAAGCCTGATAGTTTCAATGATTTAATTGCTATGAATGCTTTGTATCGTCCAGGACCAATTGCTTACATTCCTAACTACATCAATCGTAAACATGGCAAAGAGCCAATTACCTTCGATTTAGAAGGCATGGATGAATTTTTGGGAGAAACGTATGGAATTACAGTTTATCAAGAACAGGTGATGCGTTTGTCGCAAAAGCTTGCCAACTTTACAAAAGGTGATGCCGATACCTTGCGTAAAGCGATGGGAAAAAAAGACAGAGCAACGCTTGATAAAATGAAAGGTAAGTTTATTGAGAATTGCAAAACAAATGGACACGACGCAGTGGTTGCCGAAAAAGTGTGGAAAGATTGGGAAGCCTTTGCGAGTTATGCCTTTAACAAATCGCACTCCACGTGTTATGCCTATGTAGCATTTCAAACAGCTTACATCAAAGCGCATTATCCTTCTGAGTTTATGTCGTCTGTTTTAAATCATGCAAGTAGCATTGATTCTATTTCATTTTTAATGGAAGAGTGCAAGCGCATGGGTGTAAAAGTGTTGGGACCAGATATTAACGAAGGTTTTGCGAAATTTAGTGTGATTCAAGGAGGAACAGATATCCGTTTCGGAATGGCTTCTATTAAAGGCGTTGGCGAGAATACAGTTCAAAATATTATTGATGAACGTAATGCAAATGGAAAATACACATCCGTGTTTGATTTAGCTAAACGATTGGATAATAAAAGCGTGAATAAAAAATCCTTAGAAGGTTTAGCCCTTGCGGGTGGCTTTGATAGTTTTGAAGGAATCCATCGTGCCATGTTTTTTACACCTGATATGGATGGCTTAACGCTTACCGATCGTATGATTAAATATAACAATCAAATGAGTTTGGGTAACGATACATCGCAGGCTAGTTTGTTTGGTGGCGAAGATGAAATTGAAATTACCGAACCACAATTGCCACAAAAAATTGAAACTTGGGGACAGCTCGAACAATTAGGAAGAGAGAAAGAAGTGGTTGGTTTTTTTATTTCAGGACATCCACTCGATCCATTTAAATTAATTATTGAACACAAGTGTAATGTTACCTGTGCTCAACTCAAAGCAGGCTTAGAACCTTTTAAAGGAAAAGAAGTATCGTTTGCAGGCATGGTTACTGGTTTTGAAAACAGAACAAGTAAAACAGGTAATGCCTTTGGTAAATTAATTATTGAAGATTACCAAGGTGCATTAGAGATTATGTTGTTTTCTAAAGATTATGTGGAGTTCAATAAATTTATGGTAAACAATTTGTTTGTGCATGTGAAGGCACGTATACAAGAGCGATACGGACAACCAGGAAGTTTAGAAATAAAAATAAATAAAATGGATTTATTGGAAAATGTGAAAGAAACCATTTTTACCAATATGAAATTAAAAATTGATGTAAATTATTTAACGGACGATTTAATTAATTCCATTGAAAACATTTTAATAACCTCACAAGGAAAATGCAATGTCGAATTTTTTGTAGAGGATGCTCTTGAAAACATGAGTGTGAAATTATTTTCTAAATCTCGAAAAATTGCAGTGAGCACCGATTTAACCAATGAATTAGATAAACTAGGTAATGTGAGCTACGAAGTAAGTTAAGTAGAAGGCAATCAAACTATTTTTTTAAAGAGCGATTTACTTTTGTGTAAACAAATGGACTTCGCTTTTTTTATAGTTCATTACTATAGTGTAAATGATATTGTTGCGTTTTTTATGTTTAAAAGTTTATGTTTTACTAGATCATGACATTAACTAATTGTTTCATTATTCCTTTACTCAGTTAACGAGTAAGTTGATAAAAGATGTTTTAATTATAAAATCATTAAATAACGTTACTTTTCTATCTACTTAATATTCAACGCTATAAATTACTTGCAAACTACGTGTTACCAATTTGCAACCAAGTTGTTACCTATCTATTACCAACATGAAACCGAAATAAACCTATTTTTTAATTATTAGAGTATTTATTTGCAGATAAAATGACAATCAGGTTTTGTTTCTTTTTTGGTATGAACTATTTTGAAAATTTATTAAAAATTGAAGCTATCTTTAAAATGTAATAATTAATATGTTGGTTTCTATAACCTTTAAAAAAATGACTGTAAATTAATTAGGGGAACCTTTATGAAGAAAATCATCCTCTTAGTACTTTTTATTGTATCTTATATACGGCCTGCTTTCTCTCAGCATTTAAATCTTTTGCAAGAAGACGTGGTGAGAAAAACCATGTCGGCACAATTTGCTGAAATTGATATAAACAGTGTTTTAAATTTAGGTAAAGATGTGTTTTGTGTGGTTGGAAAAGACACACTCTTTAATCCTGAAGGCTATAATTATGTATTTAAATTGCATCATGATAGCATCACCCGTTTGGATTGTTCCTTGTATCATGGTAGTAATCATGGTCGTTTTTTATATGCTCACAATGGTGAGTTGTGCGCCTTAGGTGGCTATGGATTTTTTACAACCAATAATAATCTACAAGTATTTAATCCAAATGTGAAGGAATGGTTGTTTAAACCAACCTCTGGTGATATTCCGAATTACATATATGGTTTATGTTTTAAAATCGATGATGCGGTGTATAGCATGAATAATTTTAAAAGTGGAAACAGCACAGCTCCAAATTTGGTGGATAGCACCATTTATAAATTGAATTTAAAAACCATGGTTTGGGAGCGTTTTTACCAGTTGGATTATCCATCTAAAATTGTTGGATTAACTTATTGTACTAAACAATACAGTTTAATAATGAGCAATTTACAAACCATAATTGTGAAGCCTGATGAATTTAAATTTTTGTTGATTAATAATGAAGAGCTTGGTAATTCTTTAAATATAGCGATTGATTCGATTAGCCAAGATGTGATATTTTTTAAATCGAAAGGAAGCGCCAAAGTAAATTATCAAATTTATTCTATTGATTTAAATGAAGCTTGGGAAAAGCATGCAAACAAATTGAAGCCATTTAATTTAATACCCTTAGAGAAAGTTAAGCCACAAACCTTTAATGTGTGGTTTGTTATTTCTTTAGGATTGATCCTTATTATCTTCTTTGGGTATTTTGTCATGCAGCGTTCTCAAGCTAAGCAAAATACTATTGTGATGGATGCCATTGAACCAGAAATGATTAGAGAAACTCCCATGCAAACTAAAGCAGCCTCACCATCAGAATCGTTCTCAGAAACCTTACCTGACGCTCAAACAGAAATCGGAGATGAAACGCAATCTGTTATTGAAGAAGAAATCCAATCTGACATAGAAGAAAATTTATCAGATAGTTTATATAGAGTATTATTACAAAGCGAAAAAACATTTTTTAGTGGCGATGAGTTGGATGAAATTTTTGGCATCGCACACTTAGAACCCGATAGTAAGAAATCAAAACGCCACCGTTATTTAGCCAATTTAGATAAAAACCATCCCGGCTTTGTGGTAAGAATCAAAGAACAAATTGATAAAAGACGTTTTAATTATAAAATTGTCAAATAAATTTATCTTTCTATCTCATTAGTTTTCAGCAAACTAATTATATTGTAACTAATCTGTTACCAATATGCAACCGAGTTGTTACCAATCTTTTACCAATATGCAACTAAACTAAACCATTTTTTTAATTTTTAGCTTATTTATTTGTACTACTAGGTTTTTACTAGTAGTAATTAAATTAATATACATTTTAAAAATTAAAAAAATGAGAAATTTTGTTTCAGCTGCGATTTTAATGTTTTGTTGCATGATGAATATTCATGCCCAAACTGTTCCAAGTTATGTACCAACTTTTGGGCTTGTTGGTTGGTGGCCATTTAATGGTAACGCTACAGATGAAAGTGTAAATACTAATGATGGAATAGTTTATGGTGCAACCTTAACAACGGATAGGTTTGGAGTTGTTAATAGCGCTTACAATTTTAATGGTGTATCAAATTACATAGAAGTTCCTTCGAATACCCAATTGTCTTTCACAAGTGCTTATTCAATTTCTGCATGGGTAAATTTAAATAATTATACTTCAACCGGCTGGCCTAATCAGGCTGCAATTGTTTCAAAAGTTGATGGAACTGGTTGGTATGGTGGTTATGAATTAGTTGGATTGAGTGATGCTTCTGGTATATCAAAGAACTTATTTACTTCAGGTAATATTGGTGGCGCAAATGTTTCATTAAATAAATCAGGATTGAGTATCAATCAATGGTATAATGCAATTGTTACTTATAATGGATTTAAAATAAAATTATTTGTTAATGGTGTATGTGTTGATTCGCTTAACAAAACAGGTAACTTGCAAACTAGTTCAAATTCATTGCGATTTGGCAGAAGAAGACCAAGTTTCGATAATTTTTTAAATGGTAAAATTGATGATGTTTGTTTATGGAACAGAGCTTTAACTAACTGTGAAATACAACAGTTATATACTTCATCATTAAATACATTTACTTTTTCAGCATTAAGTTCTTCTTCAATTATATGTAAGGGGCAATCAGCAACGCTAATTGCTAGTGGTGCAAGTTCTTATACTTGGCAACCCTCTAGTGTGGTTAATAGTTCAACAACCGTTACACCACTTACTACTTCATTATATACTGTTGTGGCAACAAATACAGCCGGATGTATAAGTACAAGAACTATTTCAATAACGGTAAAACCTACACCAACTATTGCAGTTAGTAGTGGTACAATATGCAAAGGGCAATCATTTACAATAACACCTTCAGGTGCCTCAACATATACTTATTCTTCTGGTAGTTCTGTGGTAAGTCCAACTCTTACGACAACCTATTCTGTTACAGGGACAAATACATTAGGATGTGTATCTACAAGTCCAACCACGTTAACGGTTTTTGTTTTTCCATGCACAGGCATTGATGAATTAGAAAATAATCAGTCAATTGTTTTTTATCCAAATCCATTTACAAATGAAATTTATGTGAAGGTCGAAGGAGATATTAAAAATAAGAAATATTTGATTTACACTGCATCAGGTCAACTCATTCAATCAGGTATTTTAAATGGCAATAAAATTAATTGTTCTGATTTTCCAAAAGGACTTTATTTTATAAAATTAGAAGGAAGTGCTAAAGCTTTTAAGTTGGTGAAAGAAAATTAGTAGCCTTGTAATAAAATGCTCTGTGATAGTAACTTATTACAGAGTACTTTTTCATTTAAAAAAAGATTCATTAAAAAAAATAATGGAACATCAAACATCAAATTGTAATTGCTGCGATTGTATTTGGGAAAGAATACTCCTTTATGCTAAAAAACAAATTATTCTAACAACCAAAAAAGGCATTATAGTTACTTACAAAGTTGAAAAAGAAGTTGTTGTTTGGCTAACAATAGGTCCAAAGCAAAATGTTTTGTATAATCAGAATAAAAAACAAATTTGTGCGAGTTTAACGGCAAGAAGTTCAAACCTAACTCCATCACGCTACCCAGGCACTGCAAGGTCTTATAAATGGGCACTTTTAAATTACGAAGTTATTTGGTTGAGTAATTAAATATTATTTTTCAGTAAACATCATCTTACAAAAAAACTTGTTAGAATAGAATCGTATAAAATATATTTCATACTGCATGTTAGTTTTTGTATGTTTAAAAATTAAATCATGGAGTCCAGAACCCATTATAAAAAACGGAATGTAAATTAAAACGTGGCGACTACGCAAAAACGAAATGAAAAAAGTAATATTCAAAACAATGATGGTTGCGGTAGTTGCCATGGTATTTTCAAGCTGTACAGCATACAACCATAGCATGAGAGAACCAAACACCAGAGTTAATTTAACAAAAAGTGATTTTACCTTGTCGGAGCAAGTAACTGCTGAGGCTAAGTGTTCTAAAGTATTTGGTATTGATTTCGCAAGGTTATTTACCAAGAAAGCTGGTAATGTGCAAGGCGGTGCGGCAGGCATTAGTTTAGCTAGTATTCCAGTAGTGGGAGGTTTCATAGTTGACAAAACAACCAGTTACGCCTTGTATGAATTAATGGTTTTAAAGCCAGGGTATGATGTGGTATTTTATCCTCAGTATGAAACCAAAGTTTTCAAACCGTTTTTAGGAATCGGTTTTATATTCAAAAAAACAACTGTAAAAGCAACTGCACGCTTGGGTAAATTAAATAGATAATAGACAAGTGCCTTCAATCATTAGACATAATGATGTGATTTTAAAACACCTATCACATGATAGGTGTTTTTTTTGTTCCAAAAAATACTCTTTAAAATACGGTTTGCAAAACACCTGAATAAGGCTTACCTTGTAGTATAAAAATATTGACACATGAAAAAACGAATTATGTTACCCATTACTGTATTGTTGCTTCAAGGCTCGGTACACAGCCAAACAAAACCTATGCCAACTAAAGAAAGTGTGAAACAAGCTGCTATTGCTAAAGATAAAGCAAGGCCATCTCAATATGTATCGGAACAATTTGCTGATTTAAGAATTTTACGTTATCAAATTCCAGGTTTCGAAAACTTGAATTTAAAACAAAAAGAATTGTTGTATTATTTATCCGAAGCCGCATTATGTGGTAGAGACATTATTTGGGATCAAAATTACAAACACAATTTATTAATCCGTAAAACGATTGACGCCATGGTACTTGGTTACACTGGCGATATGCATGCGCCTGAATATAAATTATTTGAAGTGTACGCGAAGCGTGTATGGTTTAGCAGAGGTATTCATCATCATTACAGCAGCGCAAAATTTATACCAGCGTGTAGTCCAGATTATTTTATACAATTAATAATGGCAACCGATATGAAAACCTTGCCATTAAAAGATGGAGAAAGCATTACAAAGTTTGCAGAAAAAATGACTGCTCTGATTTTTGATCCAACAGTGGCAGAAAAAAAAGTATGTTTGGATGCTGATAAAGATTTGATTTTAAGTTCGTCTGTCAATTTTTACGAAGGTGTAAATCAAGCTGAGGCAACCGCATTTTATGAAAAAATGGCTAACACAGAGCCAAAACCAAAAGAAATGATTGGCTTAAATAGTAAGTTGGTAAAAGAGAATGGTGTCATCGTTGAAAAAGTTTGGAAAGTAGGCGGCATGTATTCTTCTGCCATCGAAAAAATTGTATTTTGGTTAGAGAAAGCTGTGACTGTTGCTGAAAATGCAAATCAAAAATTGGCCTTAGAAAAATTAGTGCAATTCTATAAGTCGGGATCATTAAAAGATTTTGATGAGTATAATATTGCTTGGGTAAAAGATACAGAAAGTGCTATAGATGTTGTTAATGGATTCATAGAAGTGTATGAAGATCCATTAGGAAAAAAAGGTTCGTTCGAATCGGTTGTTTCTGTCAAAGATTTTGAAGCATCCAAACGTATAGCAACGATTGGTGCCAATGCACAATGGTTTGAAGATAATTCAACCTTAATGCCACAACATAAAAAGAAAAACGTCAAAGGAATTTCTGCTAAGGTAATTAATGCCGTGATGGAAAGTGGCGATTCTGCTCCGTCTACACCAATTGGTATTAATTTACCAAACAATGAATGGATTAGAGAAACGCATGGTTCAAAATCCGTTAATTTAGGAAACATTGTAGAAGCTTATGATATAGCAGCAGGTGGAAGTGTGGTGAATGAATTTTATTTTAATGATGCTATTAAGAAAAACGTGTTGAATTATGCAGGCTTAGCTGATAAATTACACACGGATATGCATGAAGTAATTGGACATGCGAGTGGTCAAATCGAACCAGGCGTTGGACAACCACACGAAACATTAAAAAATTATGCATCGGCCTTAGAAGAAGGAAGAGCGGATTTAGTGGCCTTGTATTATTTAATGGACAAAAAATTAGTTAGCTTAGGTGTGATGCCATCAATAGAATATGGAAAAGCATCGTATGATGAGTACATTACGAAAGGATTGATGATTCAATTATCACGTTTAAAATTGGGTGATAATATTGAAGAAGCCCACATGCGTAACCGACAAATGGTTGCTAAATGGGTGTTTGAAAAAGGACAATCAAGTAATGTAATTGAACAAAAGAATGTAGGTGGAAAAACATATTTTGTTGTGAATGATTATGACAAATTACGCGTGTTGTTTGGCGAATTATTAAGAGAAATTCAACGCATTAAGTCGCAAGGAGATTATGCTGCAGGAAAGGCTCTGATTGAAAACTATGGTGTTAAAGTTGACCAAGACTTACATAAAGAAGTATTAGAACGCTTTTCAAAATTAGAAATGGCGCCATACCAAGGATTTATTCAACCAAAATTAATTCCAGAATATGTAGGTGGAAAATTAATTGATGTGAAAGTAGAATATCCTAAAAGCTTTAAACAGCAAATGTTAGACTACAGTAAAAATTACAGTTATTTACCTGTAGAAAATTAAAAATTTTTTAGTTAAATGAGATTCTGAAACAAGTTCAGAATGACAAGCACATTGGTCATGCCGAACTCGATTCGGCATCTTTTTAAATGAGGTGAGATTCTGAATCAAGTTCAGAATGACGAAAGATTGAATAAAGTTCATGATGACGAAAAAAAAGCCCTGAAATTTTCAGGGCTTTTTTTTATAAATAAGAAAAGATTATTTTTTACGAATGTAAATTCTGCTTTTTGCTAAACCTAATTTATTAAAAAAGTGAGTAAAAGAAACACCTAATACACCCATGCCATATGTAGCACTTCTTCTGAAGTTGATAGAACTGGCTTCAGGAAAATATTTTGTTGGGCAGGTAATTTCTGCAATTTGAAATCCAGCATAAAAAATTTGTGAAATCATTTGGTTGTCAAACACAAAATCATCCGAATTTTCGTGGTAACTGATGGTTTCTAAAATTTCACGATTAAAAGCTCTGTAACCAGTGTGGTATTCGCTTAGTTTTTGATTGATTAAAATATTTTGTGTTAGGGTTAAGCAACGGTTAAAGATGTATTTATACATCGGCATGCCACCTTTTAAAGCACCTTTTCCTAAAATACGAGAACCAAACACAGATGGGTAAAGCTCACTCGCAATTAAGTGGCTCATACTTTGAATCAATTTAGGTGTATATTGGTAA
>JBILCJ010000048.1:0-12412 GCA_044353195.1 Bacteroidia bacterium
TCTTACTTCCTTAATAGAACTAATGGCACTCACATGATTTGCAACCTCCATTGTTCTGATGTCTTTCTCTACATGTTCTTCATTTAAAAAAACTTCAGATAATTTAGTTTCCGCATTATAAACAAAGGATACACTTATTTTTGGAAGCGCTTCAATCAATGCTTCCATGTTTATTACAGATTGATAAATGATATTATTTCTCAAGCAATATAATGTTACCGCTCTATACATGGCTCCTGTATCAATATAATGATAATGAAGTTTTTGAGCTAAAGATTTTGCTAAAGTGCTTTTCCCACAGGATGAATATCCATCTATTGCAATTGTGATTTTCGACATAATTAATTGTAAAAGTACAAATTTATTAAAGTCAAACAATCATATTGCAAGTCCTTTTGTTTCATTTTTTTAATTAATTTCGAATTGATTTTTTTTATTATATACAACATTGAGATTCTACATAATATTGATATTTTTTTTATTTGGTTTTAATAGATTTTCTCTAGCAGCTGATTCCATTTCTATTTTTAAAAAACGAAAAATCGTTTTCTCTTCAGTTATCATTTCTTCTAGCGCTTCTTCATTAGTATACCTTAATAAAGAATGGTATCAAAAATACGCGACAACTCATTTCCATACTTTTGATGATCACAAAGAGTGGCTACAAATAGATAAATGTGGCCATAGCTATTCAACGTATCAAGCAACGAGGTTATTATTGGAATCTTCTAAGTGGTCTGGTTTTACCAGAAAACAACAATTTGTAGTGAGTGGAATTTCTAGTTTGTCTTATATGACAACGATAGAAATCATGGATGGTTATAGTTCTGGTTGGGGTTTTAGTTGGAGTGATATGATCGCTAATGGTTTTGGTATTGGAATGGCGATGGCTCAAAAAGCATTATGGAACGATCAAAGAATTCAATTGAAATTTATGTATTATCCATCCCTATTTTCAAAATATAATCAACCTTTACTTGGCAATAATTTAAGAGAGAATATTTTAAAAGATTATAATGGACAAACCTATTGGTTGAGTATCAATCCTTCTTCTTTTATTGGTAATCAAAAACATTTTCCTAAATGGTTGAATGTTGCTATTGGCTATGGTGCGAATGGCATGGTAAATGCCCAAAATAATTCAGTCCTTACTTATGATCAATTAGGGAATCAACTAGTATTTAATCGTTATAGGCAATTTTACTTTTCTTTAGATGCAGATTTAACGAGAATTAAAACAAAATCAAAAGTTTTAAAAACCTTATTTACGTTTATAAATTGTATTAAAATACCGTTTCCAAATGTAGAATTTAGCGAGAAAAAAATTACATTTAACCCTTATTAATAGTTGTATTATGGAATTATTTAGCATCAACACAGGACATTTTAAATTGGATGGTGGCGCCATGTTTGGCGTTGTACCAAAAAGTATTTGGCATCGATTAAATCCAGCAGATGATAATAATATGTGTAGCTGGGCTATGCGTTGTCTATTAGTGAAAGATGGTAATCGACTCATCTTGATAGATAACGGAATGGGAAATAAACAAAATGATAAATTTTTTGGTTTTTATTTTTTACATGGAAACGACACTTTAGATTTATCATTAGCTAAGTATGGTTTCTGTAAAGACGATATTACGGATGTGTTTTTAACACATTTACATTTTGATCATTGTGGTGGAAGTATAGAATATAATGATGATCGAACAAAACTAAAACCCGCTTTTAAGAATGCAAATTATTGGTGTGCCGAAAAACATTGGGATTGGGCTGTTAATCCTAATCCTAGGGAGAAGGCTAGCTTCTTGTCTGAAAATATTTTACCTATTCAACAAAGTGGACAGTTAAAATTTATTGATACGTCAAAAGAATTCATGACTGATTTTAATATGTATGAAGCAAATGGTCATACAGAAGCTATGGTTTTACCACTTATTAAATATAAAGATACAACGATTGCTTTTATGGCTGATTTAATACCATCAACTGCCCATTTGCCGTTACCTTATGTTATGGGCTACGATGTTAGACCATTAAATACAATGAAAGAAAAAGATTATATTTTAAATGAAGCAGTTAAAAATAATTGGACTCTATTTTTTGAACACGATCCACAAATTGAGTGTTGTAATGTTGTTCAAACAGAAAAGGGCATCAGAGCAAATCAATTATTTAATTTAAACGAACTTTAATTTAAAAAAAAAGGCTGCTTAAATAAGCAGCCTTTTTTTATTGAATAATTAATTTTTTTGTTAGTGTAGCATCATTTATTTTTATATTTACAAAATATATACCTTGAGATAAATGCCCATTTTTATTGATGGTTTGCTTAACTTCTTGATTGGTTATTTCTAAATTGTCTATCACTTCTAAAATTCTGCCATACAAATCGGTAATTGAAATTTCAGCGTTCTCATTATGATATAAATTGAATTTTATCTCAGATGATTTATCTGTTGGATTAGGGTACATTGATAGATTTATATTACTTTCTAATTCATTTAAACCTACAATTCCAGATAAATTAATTTGATCAATGTATATATTATTTGAACTTCCAACTGCTACATCACTTTTAAAATAAAAACGAAACTTAACACTTTGTTTCAAGTTTGGATTAGGATTTGTTGCCGCTAATAGTGAGGCAGAAATACTATGCTGTTTCCATTGCGAAGCTGTTGGATTAAAAGGTGTAGCACTGATGCCTCCTGAATTGCTTGCCATGGTTGACGCGCTTGGGTAACCAATAACATTTTGCCAAGAACCACCACAGTCTGTACTGACTTGTAATTTAAATGTGTCTGCTTGTGCAGTTGTTTTTTTTGCGTAAGCATAGTAAAATGAAAAACTTAGTCCTGTTGTATTCTGACAATTATAAACTGGTGTTTCAAAAATATCCAAATGCCCAGCCGTATTGCTTTGGCTAGCATTGTTTAGGAAAATACATTTCGGACTACCTAGTGCTCCGTTAGAATTATTTTGTGCCCAAGTGATTGAGCCAGCATTGTTGTTTTTAATAGTCATGTCCCATGGTAAACTCGAAGCTTCAAAATTTTCTGTAATTGGCGCTGTGTAAGGACTCCAAGCATTTAAAATAGAAACGTATGCGTTTTTATTTAAAGTATTTGTTCCATAAGGATTCGTAGCAGTTAACGATACAGAGTAAGTGCCTGGTGTATTATAGGTTACTACTTGAACTGATGACGTTGATGTAGATGGTGTTCCTCCTTCAAAAGTCCACGATGGAGAACCTGTTGTTCCATATTGACTTAAATCTGTATAAGTAATTGAATTACCTGAGCAGTTTGCAGTTTTATTTGACATTAAATTAGCCACTGGTGTACAGGTTGTTGTTGATGTAATTCCTGTAAATGCTAAGTTCGTTGCGCTCCATAAATTGCTTCTTCCTGCCGATGCAGAAGTGATAGCACTTCTCATTTTTACAACTTGTAGTTGGGTAAACATTTTTGGACATGAAGAGTAGTCCATAAAGTTTTCCATATTTTCTGTTGTTGAACAGCCTGTAAATGGACCTGCATTTGATCCAGGGCATGTACTAAAATAACCCTTTGTGATTGGTGTGTCAGAAACCCCATCATCTCCACAAGTTACTCCTGGATTATTTGTTGAGCCAAACACATGAGTTAAGTTTAACCAATGGCCAATTTCATGGCTCAACGAGCGCGCTTCTGTTCCTGATGCTAAAAAATCATAACGATAGACAATGGCATCTGCACTAACTCCCGGAGAACTTCCTGGCAAATAGGTGTAACCAACAATAAATCCTCCTGTTGGCGGACATGGCGATGTTGCACTTGAAATACATTTTACAATGTAAATATTTAGGTATTTATTTGTTGCCCAACGGTTTGTTCCATTTCCTGAATAAGCATAGGCCGAAACATTAGTTTGACTCCAATTAGTATTCGCATCATAATGACGAATAATTCCATTTGTACAGTTTCCATTTGGATCTTTTTTTGCTAATTGAAAGGTAATTTCCGCATCCACATAAAGCGACGAAAAAGCAGGGTTTATGGTTCCAATGTCTGCCCCTAATTTTCTATAATCTTTATTTATTTGCAACATGGCAGTATTAATATCTGCATCGCTCACATTTTCTACACCACCTTGATGTAAGATGTGAAATACAACAGGAACCGTGTATACAGTTGCTGCCGTTTTACCAGTTTGCGAAGTTGAAATGGCATTTTTATATTCTAACTCCATTTCTGATTGAATTAAATTATATTTTGTTCGCAAATTTGGATCTTTTGAAAACGCTTCTTCCATGGCATCATAAGTATTACATGGTATAGGAAAGAGTTTAGAAGTATTTTGTGCAATAGATACTGAAAATAATGATAATGCTACGATCGATAAAAAAGTCTGTTTCATGAATTTAATTATTTTTTAGTTCTTATTTTATTTTTTGATTTGATCTCTTTGATTTAAAGCCATCATTTGTTTCATGGTTTTATCCATGCCTTCAATACTGCCATCTAAAAAGATAATATTTCCATTTCCTTGCTCTGCGAAATTTTTAACGGCTTCTGTCCACATACTAAATAATATGAGTGATGTATCAAGATTTGATTCTTGCATTTTTTTTGCAGCTTCTGCCATTCCATGAGCAACTTCTTCTCTAAACAAAGCAATACCTTGTCCTCTCATTTGTGCAGCTTCTTTTTCTGCTGTTGCAGAAATTTTTATAAAGTTACCTTCAGCTTCTGCGGCTTTAGTTCTAGTAATTAATAATGCTTGACCTTCATTTTCGGCAGCAGCTTTTAAATTATTACTAGCTACAACTTTGGCCATTGATCGCATCACTTCTTCATCAAATGTGATGTCATTTAATTGTAGGTCAAGTAAATGATACCCCCATTCTTCAAGCATCACATCTAGTTGATCTTTAACAGCCTCTACAATATCTCTTCTTAATGATAAAACCTCTGATTGTTTTTTTGTGGCTACAAAAGCCCTTACAGATCCTTCAATGGAACGAACTAATGCTTGCATTAAATTTTTTTCATCAACAAATTTAAAGGCTACATTTTTTATAGACTCTTCATTTTGGTTGATTACAGCGTATAAAAGCATGGCCGTAAAATTCACATTTGCTTGATCAATTGTTACAGCTTGAAATCCAAGTTCAACGCTTCTATTTTGAATGGATATTTTTTTATAAACCTTTTCAATGAACGGAATTTTCATGCTTAAACCTGGACTGAGAATACGTTTGTATTTTCCGAATACAGTGATAACGGCAACAGTTCCTTGCTGAACTGTTACAAAAGAGAGCAGAATTAAGATTAATCCTAAAACAATTATAAAAATGAAAAGTGGCATAATAGGTTGTATATTAAATTAGTTTTGTAAATTTAGTAATCCAATACAATAAACAAACTAAAATTACATGAATGGTATCAATAAAATATATTTTACCCTTGTGTTTTTTATATTTTCGTTCCATTTTTTTGGACAAACTGATACAGCTAAGATTATTGGACCCGAAATAGCCATTTATAAAAAGGCTTGCAAATTGATCGATTCATTGGAGTATAAAAAAGCAATTACCTTGTTAAAATCAGTTATTAAGATTGATCCATTTCATTATAACGCATACAATAAATTGGGCCTTGCAAAAATTAAAACAAATGATTTTAAAGGCGCAGAAAAAAGTATCAAGCAAGCCATCCGAATTTTGCCTGATAATGTAGAAAGTTATAAAATATTGGTCGATTTATATTTTGAAGAAAAACGGTTTTCAGAATCGAAATTATATTTAGATTCTGCGATGACACTAGAAATCAATGATCCCGAACTTTATTATTTTCAAGCAAAATTGATGTATGTTGGAAAAAGTTATAAGCCTGCTTTAGATGCTTGTTTGAAGGCAATTGATTTAAATCCATATTATATGGAGGCTTTTTTTTTGAGAGGAGAAATTCGGTTCGCTATGAAAGAATATAATTATGCGATTAAAGAAATTACAGATGGAATAAGTTTTGAACGTGCTGATATGATCCACTATCAATCCTATAAAACAAGAGCATTAGCGCGTTTTCTTGTTCATGACTATCAAAATGCAGTAAATGATTGGAATGTTTATTTGGAGGCTTTTCCAAAGGATGAAGCAGGCCTTATATCCAGAGGTGCAAATAAAATTGAAGTAGGAGACAATACTGGCGCCATTATTGATTTTGATGAAGCCATTAAGATAAATTCCACTAATCCAGTAAGTTATAATTACAGAGGAGTAGCTAAAGGTGAAAATAAACAATTTGTAGAAGCTATAAAAGATTTTAATACGGCTATTAAATTGAAGTTTGATTATGGCGCTGCTTATGTAAATAGAGCTGCCGTTAAATTTGCCAGCAAAGATAAGCGTGGTGCTTGCGAAGATTTAAATAAAGCAGATTCTTTAGGTGATGAATTAGCCGTTAGTTTGATCGAAACATATTGTACTCATTAGTTTTGTAATTAAATGTATTAATCTGCGTATATTCGTCATCTTATTTTTTCGTTAATTTTACATACCATGAAAACAGCTGTATTTAGAAAAGCACAATTTAATTCTGCTCATCGTTTATATAATAGTAATTGGACAAATGAGAAGAATGACGAAGTTTTTGGACTTTGTAATAATCCAAATTTTCATGGACATAATTACGAGCTGATTGTAAAGCTAACAGGCGATATTGATACTGAGACTGGCTATGTTTTTGATATGAAAATATTAAATGATATCATTAAAGAAGAAATAATTGAACGCTTTGATCATAAAAATTTAAATTTAGATACAATAGAATTCAAAAGTTTAAATCCAACAGCTGAAAATATTGCTAAAGTTATTTATGATATTTTAAGAGATAAAATTGCATACGCTTTCGAACTAGAAATTACACTTTATGAAACACCACGTAATTACGTTGTTTATCCTGCATAAATTTAACAACACATAGTTAGGTTTATCAACATAATTGTTTTATTTTAGAATATTATATTTTTATTTAGAATGTGCCGAGTTTTTTTATTATTACTTCTATCCTGCACCTTAGGGCTTTTCTCACAACGAGGAAAAAATGGTTCGGTTGTGATTTCAGTGGCAAATACAATTGTAAATTTATATACACCATTAACATCAAATGCAGTTGCAGGAACTAAAACACTTACTGTTCAAAGTTCTTTGTCTTACAGTGTTGGTGATCTCATATTTATTATTCAAATGCAAGGAGCGTCTGTAAATGCTGGTAAAGATTCTATTTATCCCGATCTAACAAGCTCAATACCAACCAACACAACGTTTGGAGCAATTACTAATTATAATAATTGTGGTAATAATGAATATCATCAAATTTCATCTATTCCAAATGCTACGTCTATTGTATTAGACTGTGGTTTAAAATATAATTATGACTATTTATCGAAAGTACAGGTTATTAAGGTGCCACGTTATTTGGATTTAACGTTGAATGGCACAGGCTCTATTACTTGTCCAACTTGGAATGGATCAGTAGGAGGCATTGCGATTATTGAAACAAAAAACAATTGCATACTAAATAGTACTCCATCATTTAGTGTAACTGGAAAGGGGTTTAGAGGTGGAGGTTTTGAGAATGCTACTAATTTTGGTGGAAATAAATACGGATCTCTCAAAGCAAATGAAGGAGCTTATAAAGGCGAATCGATTGCTGGCGATACAACTCGCTATAAAGTGTATTCAGCTGTTTTTGGTCGAGGTGCTATTGCCAACGGTGGTGGTGGTGCTTGTGTTCATAATGGCGGAGGTGGTGGTGGGGCCAACGGTGGTAATGTTTTATCTTATGATGGTTATGGAAATCCAGTTTCCGGTTACACAACGGCATGGAATTTAGAGAGTCCTAGTTTTTCAACTCATACCTCATCTGGTGGAGGTCGAGGAGGTTATACTTTTTCAAACTCTAATGCAAACGTTAATACTGCATCACCAGGTTCATCATCATGGGGCGCAGACAATAGAAATAATGTAGGAGGATTTGGAGGAAGACCATTAAATTACTCAACAGGAAAATTGTTTTTAGGTGGAGGTGGTGGTTCGGGTGATGGTAATGAAAGTCAATTGGGACAAGGAGGAAACGGTGGAGGGATGGTGTATATTATTTGTTATGGAAATTTACAAGGAAGCGGAACAATTATAGCTGATGGAGCTAAAGGGGCAAATACAGTTTTAGGATGCGGAACGAATGATGGTGCAGGCGGCGGTGGAGGAGGAGGGACCATTATTTTAAAAGTAAATGGAACGACATCTTTAACAGCTATATCTGCTTTAAGTGCAAAAGGAGGTGATGGTGGAAACGTAAATTTTAATTGTATTTTTTCTAATTCTACTGCATATGGCCCAGGAGCGAGTGGTGGAGGTGGTTATATTGCCGCTTCTGGCATGATGCCAAGTACTAATCTTATTGGTGGTGCAAATGGAATTGTCATTGGTAATACGAGTAGTATTGCTACCAATTTTCCTCCAAATGGTGCTACAAAAGGTGGAATTGGTGCTTTGGGTGTTGTTTCTACTTTTACATTAAGTGCTTCTAGCCATCAAACTATTTGTGTGAATCAAAGTTTTTCTCTTACCGCTTCATCAACTGAACCAACTTCCTCAATTGAATGGTTCACTAATCTGACGGGAGGAACAACAATTGCTACTGGCACAACGTATACATCCTCAGGTTATTCAACACCTGGAACGTACACTTTATATGCTGGTGTTTGCCCTGGTTCATACAGACAGCCTATTATTATTACAGTAACCTCTGCTTTAAGTTTATCTGTAAATTCGCCTACTATCTGTGCCGGACAAACGGTTACATTAACTCCAACCGGCGCCACATCTTATACTTGGAATACAGGGTCTGTTTCAAGTAATTTAATCGTAAGTCCGTTAGCAAATACCGTTTATTCTGTAACAGGTGTAAATGGGGCTTGTGTTGGAACAAAGACAACACAAGTTTTTGTGATTACATCTCCTAGTGTTAGTGTTTCGCAATTTTCCTTATGCGCTGGTTCTTCAGTTATTTTAACAGCATCAGGAGCCACTAATTATGTTTGGAATACAGGGCAAACAACCCAAACCGTTTTAGTTTCTCCCTCAGCATCCACTAATTATACGGTTATAGGAAACATAGGAACTTGTTCAAATACAGCAGTTTCTTCTGTAAGTGTTATTGCTAGTCCAATTTTAACAGTTAACACAGCTTCTATATGTTCAGGCCAATCAGCTACATTAACTGTTAGTGGTGCTGCAACATATCTTTGGAATGATGGTTCAACTAATGGAACAATCATAGTTACACCAATCTCAAATTTAAATTATTCAGTAACAGGATATAATGGAGTTTGTAGTTCATCCCTTGTAACAACTGTATTCGTAAATACAGTAACGGTTACTAACTATTCGCTATCTATACCATTGTGTGCTAATCAATCGACTACACTTAATGCTGGAATTAGTTCAGCTAATTCGTACACTTGGTCAAATGGTATAAATACCTATAGCCAAGTTATAACACCTTCAATTACTACAACGTATTCAGTTATTGGAAATAGCGGTAATTGTTTAGCGTTGGTTAGTGTTATTACAGTAATCGTAAATTCAATCGAAGCACAATTTACGGGAATAGAGAGTGGGATGGTTCAGCAAGGCTCCGTAATAAATTTAGTAAACACGAGTAGTGGTGCAACAAATTATTTTTGGGAATTTTGTAATGCGTTAACGTCAACACTTCCTAATCAAATATTTCTGGCAAAAGATACTGGAAATTGCTGTATAAAATTAATCGCAGTAAATTTGACCTGTAGAGATTCTATAATTAAATGTTTTCAAATTGCAAACGAGTCAATTATTATTTTCCCAAATGTTTTTACGCCTAATGGAGATAAAATAAACGACGTATTTAAATTTAGCAATTCAAATCTTAAGGATTTAAATTGTACGATTTACGATCGTTGGGGATTAAAGTTGTATCAATGGACTGGAGTCTTAGGCTATTGGGATGGAAATGTAAAGTCTTTACCCGCACCTTCAGGAACCTATTTTTATATTTTAAATTACACGACTGTTTTCGGAGAAGTTAAAACAGAAAAAAACTTCTTCAGTTTATTTAGAGATTAATACCTTTGTTACCATTAGTTTATTTATGTTAGGATTTAGAGAAGAAATATTATTGCTAGTAACTGTGCCAGTTTATGTTATCGTGATTGGTGCTGAAATTGTATATAGTTATTTGAAACATAAGCACTATTATTCTGTAAAGGGAATTTTAGCTAATGTATACTTAACCCTCTTAAATATGGGTTTAGATTTAATAGTAAGAGGAATTTGCTTAGCAGTATTATTATATTTTTATCAATTTAAAACTGTGCAAATTGATGTAAAATCAAATCCATTTTTATATTGGTTTACCTTGTTAATTGCTCAAGATTTTATGTTTTATTGGTTACACCGCGTTGATCATTATTGCAGATTTTTCTGGGCCGTTCATGTTACGCATCATTCTTCTGAAGAGTTTAATTTAACAGTTGGATTTCGTTCTTCTGTATTTCAGCCATTGTATCGTTTTATTTATTTTATACCATTAGCTATTCTTGGTTTTGAACCATTAGATATTTTATTTATGTATGCGGCCACTCAAATTTATGGCATTTTAATTCACACGAAAACAATTGGAAAATTAGGTTTTTTAGAATGGTTTTTATCAACGCCATCCCACCACCGAGTTCATCATGCCAGTAATATTAAGTATCTTGATAAGAACATGGGTATGTTTTTAATTATTTGGGATCGTTTATTTGGAACTTTTGCAAAAGAAGATGAAGTCGTTGTTTATGGATTAACAGCAAATATTAATTCTTACAACCCTATTACCATGGTTTTTCATGAGTGGAAAGCGATTATAGATGATGTCCGCAAAGCAAAAGGATTAAAACATAAACTTGGATATATTTTTTGTCCTCCAGGTTGGAGTCATGATGGGCGAACAAAAACAGCAACTCAGCTCCGAAACGAGATCAGTAAAAAATAATAGTTGAATCAATTTAAGTGTATGGCAAGTTTAATTAAAGCTTTTAAAAGTTTAGTTGATTTTTTTTCTATCAAGCTTTGGCGTTTAAGAATAGGTAAACTTAATAAGAAACAAAGTTTTTTATTGAAACACCTTCGTGTTTTTTCATTAGCTATAAAAGGATTTACAGAAGATAATTGTCTTGTAAAGTCAACTGCTTTAACCTATTATACCTTATTTTCTATCGTTCCCATTATTGCCTTAGCCTTTGCAATTGCTAAGGGCTTTGGTTATCAAGATGTATTGGAGCAGCAATTACTCAATGATTTTTCGGATCAAAAAAATATTTTAATTCAAGCGTTTGATTATGCTAATAAAATGCTCGAAAATACTAAAGGAGGTTTAATTGCTGGAGTAGGCGTTGTATTATTATTATGGAGTGTCATGAAATTATTAGGAAGTGTTGAGGCAAGTTTTAATGACATTTGGAAAATAAAGAAAGATAGAACATGGGTAAGAAAGGTGACAGATTATCTTTCAATCATGTTAATTGCTCCTGTTTTTTTAATAGTATCTGGAGGAGTTACAATTCTTATTAAAACAGGTCTTGATACCGTTGCAAATAGTTTTTCAGTTATTTCTCCAATGAACGCCTTTTTCTTAAAGCTATTTGCCTTTTCATTAGTGTGGGCTATGTTTGTTTTTTTGTATATGGCTTTACCAAATACCAAAGTTAATTTTAAAGTTGCTTTAAAAGGTGCTTTTATTGCAGCTTTCTTATTTGAATTATTACAATGGGCGTATGTCACCTCGCAAATAGGAGTAGGATCTTATAATAAAATCTATGGAGGATTTGCAGCATTACCATTATTTTTAGTTTGGATTCAATACTCTTGGTTTGTTGTCTTATTTGGTTCAGAACTGACCTACGCCTGGCAAAATGTAGATCATTATGAATTGGAAAGTGATATAAATAACATCAGTGATCGCTACAAGCGCGTCATTGCGCTCATGATAGCAAGTCATGTCGTAAAAAATTTCAATGAAGGTAAACCTGCACAATCTATTTCTGACATTTCTTCAAAGCTAGATTTACCAATTCGTTTAACTAAAATAATTATCGCTGAATTTATAGAAACACATATATTTATTGAAGTGAAAACAATCAATGATCAAGAAACGACCTACCAACCTGCTATATCAGATTCTAAGCTTACTGTTAAATTTATTGTCAATAAATTGGATGAAAAAGGAGTAAATGAATTGCCAATTGAAAATACGGCAGATTTAATGTTGATTAATAAATTGATGATTGAACTGGATGAGGTTTTGAATACCTCAAAAGGAAATATGTTGGTTAAAGATTTAAA
>JBILCJ010000205.1:0-3757 GCA_044353195.1 Bacteroidia bacterium
AGAAGAGACTAAAGGGATTAATAATGAAAGGTTGCAGATTAAAAATAATTCAACATTTGGATCGACGTTAATTTGTAATAAAAAAGGGGTTAATAAAGCATCTAACTGTGTGAGTTGTCACATGCCAAAATCTGGTTCCATTGATATTCCTCATGTTACAGTGCACGATCATTTTATTAGAAAACCAATCACCAAAAAACATAAGCAAGCACTAAAAGAATTTATTGGTTTATATGCAATTAACGAAGAATCTCCAAGTCAATATGTAAAAGCAAAAGCATACCTCAATCAATACGAAAAATTTGAACCAAAATTGTATTATCTAGATAGCGCCGCCGTTTATTTAAAAAACAAAACTGAGGCCGACATAAAAGCAAACATTCATTTATTAGTACAATTAGAATTTACTAAAATGAATTATTTACAAGTAACAAATTATGTTCAGAAAATATCAGATAGTTATTTGTTGCAAACCAAATTACATTCGAAATCATTTTCAAATGAAGATGCTTGGACGTGTTACAGAATTGGCGAATCATTTTATAACATAGGAAACAAAGAGAGGGCTTTAATTTACCTTAAAAAAGCTGTTGAACTAGCTCCTTTAGTATTAGATTTTAGAAATAAATTAGCCTCCGTTTATGCGTCTAACGGTTTGCTTGCTGATGCTGAAAAAAATTATCAATTTATCATAAGCGAAAATCCAAAACATGTTTCTGCACTCACAAATTTAGGTTACATAAAACTTGTAAATGGCAATTCCATACTTTGTGAAGCTCTTTATTCTAAAGCGTTTTCAATTGATCCTGACTACGAACCATTGTTGCTAAACTTAGCAGGACTATATGCATTTAAAAAAGATTTCAAACAATCGAAAGTATATTTATTAAGAATACTTCAAAAAAATCCGAAAAATCAACAAGCGCAACAGGCTCTCAAACAACTAAATAGTTATATTTAATTACCATTCATTATGTCCATCATAAAATCCACCTCCTATCAAATTCATATTGAAGAACGTAGTTTTGACGCACTGAATAAATTTCTTACTAAAACTAAATACAGTAAATACATTATTATTTGCGATGAAAACACAAGTGAACACTGCTTATCACATTTATTGTTTTCTTGCCACCTTCTAACAACCGCAGAAATTATAGAGCTAGAAAGTGGCGAAAAAAATAAAACCATTGAAACCTGTATGCAAGTATGGGGCGCACTAACCGATATTGAAGCAGATAAAAAAAGTTTGATTGTGAATTTAGGAGGTGGCGTTATCAGTGATTTAGGGGGTTTTGTGGCATCAACATTTAAAAGAGGTGTAGATTTTATCAATATTCCAACCACCTTATTAGCGATGGTTGATGCCAGTGTTGGCGCAAAAACAGGTGTTAATTTTGAAGGCATAAAAAATCATATCGGCACCATATACGAGCCTCGAGGTATTTTTATCAATACAGTATTTTTAGAAACATTATCCAAAAGACAGATTATAAATGGCTATGCAGAAATTATAAAAATTGCCTTAATAGCAGATGCTAAACTTTGGCATAAAATTAAAACATTAAAAAAGTACGAAGCCTTTTATACGGAGGATATTATCACAAAAGCGATTGAATTAAAAAATAATATCGTCAAAAAAGATTTGTATGAAAAAGCACGACGTAAAAGTTTAAACTTTGGGCATAGCGTTGGTCATGCTATTGAAAGCGCCTTCATACATCAAAAAAAAGACATTTTACACGGTGAAGCGATTGCGTTGGGCATGTTGATTGAATCAGAAATTGCACATCAACAAAAATTAATTTCTAAAACAGAATTAAATTCGATTTCAAATTACCTCACAACTATTTTTAAGAATCCATCGTTATCTAATCAAACGAAAAAATTGATTGTGTCTTTCTTAAAACACGATAAAAAAAATCAAAAAGAACACTTATGTTTTGCCTTGCCGCATTCCATTGGATCCTATAAGTTAGAATGTGGCCTTACATCAGAAATCGTTGAGAAATGTCTGTCTCAGTACTAAATCACTGACTATTTATAATCTTTTTCAACTTTCTAAAAAACATTAAATAACTGTTAATCAATAGTTTAAGTTTTAATCAATACAAAAAATGCATCAAAAATCATTTAAAACGGTTCATTATCAAATAAATACCTTATATTTGCGACCCTAATTTAAAAAAAATAATAACAATGGAAAAACGCTATGAGACGGTCTTCATTTTAACTCCCGTTTTGTCTGAAGATCAGGCAAAGGAGGCCGCAAAAAAGTTTGAAAAGATCTTAACTGATCAAGGAGCAACAATTGTACACCACGAAAACTGGGGTCTAAAAAAATTGGCTTACCAAATTCAAAAAAAATCTACAGGATTTTATCACTTAATTGAATACACAGGAAAAGGCACTGAAATTGCTGAACTTGAGTTACAATTTAAACGTGATGAAAGAATCTTAAGATTCTTAACAATCGCTTTAGACAAACACGCTGCAGCTTGGGCTGACAAACGTCGTGGAAAAGCTAAAGAAGCAAAAGCTGCTAAAGCAAAAAAAGTAGAAGCATAATTGGTAATTAAAAAAAATTAGAAAAATGGCTAAAAATGAAGTTCGCTTTTTAAATCCTCCTAAGGTAGAAGCAAAAAAGAAAAAGTATTGCCGCTTTAAAAAACTAGGCATAAAATATATTGATTATAAAGATCCAGATTTTTTATTGAAGTTTGTAAATGAGCAAGGTAAATTGTTGCCTCGTCGTTTAACTGGAACTTCTTTAAAGTTTCAACGTAAGGTATCTCAAGCAGTTAAACGTGCTCGTCACATTGCTATCATGCCTTATTTAGCAGATTGTTTAAAATAATAAAAGAGGAAAGACATGGAAATTATATTAAAACAAGACCTTAAAGGGTTAGGATTTAAAAATGATATTGTAAAAGTTAAGAACGGATACGGACGTAACTTTTTAATTCCTCAACGCATTGCCGTTTTAGCTACTGAAAGTAACAAAAAAATGCAAGCGGAAGAAATTAAACAAAGCTCATTTAAAGAACAAAAATTAAGAACAGCTGCTACAGAACTTGCTGCTAAATTTGCAGATATCTCTGTGAAAGTTGGTGCAAAAGCTGGTGAATCTGGAAAGATTTTTGGTTCAGTAACTAACATTCAATTAGCAGAAGCGTTGAAAAAAGCTGGTTATGAAGTTGAACGTAAAAACATTGAAATGAACGAAGAAGGTATTAAGGCTTTAGGTACTTATACTGCTAAAATCCGTTTATTCAAAGAAGTATCAGCTACCATTAATTTTGAAGTGATTGCTGAATAATTTTTTATCACTACATTTTAAAAAACCTATCACAATCGTGATAGGTTTTTTTTATGCTTCAGAAAAAAAACATAACTTTAAAAAAAATTATTTATGGAAAACCAAGAAGCCGAAAATCAATTAAATATTGAACTTTCTGAAGAAATTGCAGAAGGAATATATTCTAACCTAGCCATCATTACTCATTCCCCTACCGAATTTGTTGTAGATTTTATTAGAGTGATGCCTGGTGTGCCAAAAGCAAAAGTAAAATCTCGCGTTGTATTAACTCCTCAACATGCGAAACGTTTAATGAAAGCTTTAGCAGATAATGTCAATCGCTTTGAACAAATGCACGGAAAAATAAAAGACAGCGAAATGAATGCACTACCATTAAATTTTGGTGGACCAACTGCTCAAGCCTAAACATAGTCTTACTTAAAACTAAAACGAACTTGT
>JBILCJ010000208.1:0-3712 GCA_044353195.1 Bacteroidia bacterium
AATTGATGAAATAGATATTTTAGTTGGAGATGAAACCATCGACTTAGATGACTATTACTCGGAACAAATTCCTATTAATTTTATACAAGTTAACGCAACCGTTTTTTATAGAACACTTGTTGAAACATCATCAACTAAAGAACATCTTTCGGGCATTCAATTTCAAAATCTTGACATAAAAAAATATATTTCCGAAATAGATATTTACTCGAATTTAAATATACAATACTGTGAACCCGAATTGCGTGAAGGATTATTTGAATTAGAAAAAGCAACAACTCATACCTTGCCAAAACTGATTGAATTAGCTGATTTAAAAGGTATTTTACATAATCACTCAACCTATAGTGATGGACTAAATACACTCGAAGAAATGGCTATATATGCCAAACAATTAGGATACGAATATTTAGGAATGTGTGATCATAGTAAAAGTGCAAGTTATGCTGGTGGACTAAAAGTTGAAGACATTATCTTACAACACAATGACATTGATAAGTTAAACAAACAATTATTTCCATTTAAAATTTTTAAAGGTATTGAAAGTGATATTTTAGGAAATGGAGATTTGGATTATGAAGAAGATGTTTTAAAATCATTTGATTTTATTGTTGCTTCTATCCACTCTAATTTAAAAATGGATGAAGAAAAAGCAACACAGCGTTTACTAAAAGCTATTGAAAATCCCTACACAACCATTTTAGGACATCCAACAGGTAGGTTATTATTAGGCCGACCGGGTTATCCAATTGATCACAAAAAAATAATTGATGCCTGTGCCGCAAATAATGTTGTGATTGAATTAAATGCACATCCCTATCGCTTAGATATTGATTGGCGTTGGATTCCGTATTGTTTAGAAAAAGGCGTTATGATTTCTATTAATCCTGATGCACATCAGCTAAAAGGATATCACGATATGTATTACGGTACGCTAGCCGCGCGAAAAGGACTTTTAACAAAAGATAACTGTTTAAATGCCATGAATTTAAATACATTTGAAAACTATCTTGAAACAAAAAAATAAATATGTACATCGTGTTTTGTGTGTGAGTCTTATCATGATTTGCCATGTTTTAAAAGCGCAATCAACACTTACCGACAGTTGTAGTTTTTTTAATCACAAAATTATTTATCCGTATTATTATCCTTCATCGCCAAGTAATGGAAAAGATTTTTATGTCATTAAGCAAGAATTTATAAAATCAATTACTGCCAAAACAAATTTTAACGGCATCATCACAGTCATTTTTTTTATTAACTACAAAGGCGAAACAAATTTTTACAAAACTCAATTATGCGATTTAAATTATAAAACAATTTCAATAACAAAAGAGAACAACGTTTTATGCGATCAAATTTTAGATGCGGTAAAAAATACAGGGCCCTGGAAACCAATGCTAGACGAAAGTAATCAAGCAGTGAACTGCAGAAAATTTTATTCATTTAAATTTAATAACGGACAACTCATTGAAATACTTCCGAAATAATTATTTTTTAATCGTTCTTTTTTTGAGTTATCAACTATCTGCTCAAAAAGATACAAGCTCTTTCTATGACACATACGAAAGGTGTATCACCGCATGTAATCCAAATGAATTATTACATTATTTTGAATTAAATCATTATAAAAAAGAACAAATTATAAACGCAGCCTCTTATTTAACTTATCATGGAAACGATGATTGTGGCAACAAATTAGCAAAACTTTGTATTGAAAAAAATGATTCAATTACAGCAGGAAACTGGCATACCTATTCGGTGCAAAATACGAAGAATGGAAATTATGCAGAAGCCATTTATGGTTTAGAAAACAGCTTAGCTATTGCACCGAAAGAAATGGAAGGCTACTATGGTTGGGTTCTATTGTATTATTATAGAGATTACAAAAAAGCATTATTACATTTAAATCATTACGATAGTTTAACATCTGGTGTGATTGATGCGCCAGTTGGAGAAAATATTCATTTTTTAAAAGGTTTATGCTACTATCAATTAAATGAATTTGAAAAATCAATTCTTGAGTTTGAAAAAAATAACGTGTTCGAAAAAAATCATTTTGGCAAAAAAAATGTAAACGCCTACATTTATTTTTACATGGCCAGAAATTATGATAAACAGAATAATTTGAAACTTGCTGAACTGTTTTACAAAAAAGCAATTAAGCAAAGTCAGTTTCCAGTTGAAGCCAATTATTATATAGGAATGTTGTATAAATACAAAAAACAAAACCTTAAAAAGGCCAACTTATATTTTGAAAAATCACAAAACTATTTAATACAAGGATACAAACAACAGGATAGTTATATTGAATTATTTGACGAAGTTTATTTGACGCAAATAAATAAAGAAGTAGGAAATTAAAAATTAAGATTAACACGTATGGCAATTTTAAATTCAATAGCATCTTGGCTCATGAAAAAACGCATGCACCAAATTGAGTTGTTTATGAAATATCCTCACGATGTGCAAAACGAATGGCTTCTTGAATTAATAAAACTGGGAAAAGATACTGAGTTCGGAAAACTTCACGGATTTAAAAACATATCAAATGCAGAACAGTTTAAATCAATTCCACTTCAAGATTATGAATCGTTAAAACCATATATTGAGCGCACACGCAGAGGCGAACAAAATTTATTATGGAATAGCGATATTAAATGGTTCGCCAAAAGCAGTGGAACAACCGATAAAAGTAAATTTATCCCCGTAAGCAAAGAGTTTTTAAATGGTTGTCATTATAATGGCGGACGAGATATGATTACATTTCAATGTGTCAATAATGCAGAAACTAAATTATTTACAGGTAAAAACTTAGCTTTAGGTGGAAGTTATAAAACCGATCATTTTGGCGATTACAATTCATATCACGGTGATGTGAGTGCCATTATTATCCAAAATTTACCAATGTGGGCTGAGTATTTCAGAGCACCTGATGTTAATATAGCTTTAATGGATAATTGGGAAGAAAAGCTAGAGAAAATTGCTCAAAGCATGGCTAACGAAAATGTAACAAGTTTAGCAGGAGTTCCTAGTTGGATGTTAGTGCTTTTAAAACGAATTTTAGAAATTAAAAATGAAAAAACATTAAAAGCTATTTGGCCAAACTTAGAAGTTTATTTTCATGGTGGTGTGAGCTTTACTCCATACCAACACTTATTTGAAAATTTATTCGATAACAATCAAGTGGCATACATGCAATTATACAGCGCATCCGAAGGTTTTTTTGGTATACAAGATCAAAAAGTAAGTAATGATATGCTATTGATGTTGGATTACGGAATATATTACGAATTTATTTTAGTGAATGATTTAGATGAAACTAATCCTCGCACATACAATTTATCGGAAGTGCAATTGAATAAAAATTATTCTATTCTAATAACAACCAATGCTGGTTTATGGCGTTATCAATTAGGAGACACTATTCAATTTACAAACTTATCTCCTTATCGATTTATTATTACAGGTCGAACCAAGCAATGCATCAATGTGTTTGGAGAAGAAGTTATGATTCATAATGCCGAACAAGCTTTAAAAACGGCTTGCGAAAAAACAAAAACACACATGATAGATTACACCGTTGCTCCCATTTTTATGGATGGCAATTCGGGTGCACATCAATGGCTTATTGAGTTTGAAAGCGACCCCGATCATTTAGACTATTTTACGAAAATTTTAGATGATCATTTAAAAGCCATAAATTCTGATT
>JBILCJ010000209.1:0-3698 GCA_044353195.1 Bacteroidia bacterium
CATTGCGAAACAAATGCCTTATGCTAACTTTTCGCTTATTAACTGTAATTATGATTTTTCTAATACGAGCTTACATAAAAAAATAATTCCATATAAAGTGTTTGAGAAGCAAGGCCTAAAAATTGGAGTATTAGGTTACGGTATTGAACTGGAAGGCTTAGTTGATAAAAAAATGTATAAAGATACTGTGTATCAAAATCCACTTCCTATAGCCAATGCTACTGCCAAACATTTAAAAAAAGATTTAGCATGTGATTACGTTATTGCCTTATCTCATATTGGGTTTTCGTACAATGAAAAAAAAATAAGTGATATGAATATGGCTCCATTAACCGAAAACATTGATTTAATTATTGGTGGGCACACGCATACATTTTTAGAACATCCTGTTCAATTAAAAAACAAAACAGGTAAAGATGTATATGTAACACAAGTTGGATGGGCAGGTATATGGTTAGGAAAAATAGACATCATATTTTCACTAGATACTAAAAATATCATTCATAATTCAGATAATAAAAAAATTTAAAAAAACAAGAGCAAAACAAAAATAAATTTAAAAAAAAGTGAAATTATTTATCGTTTTCTCCTTGCATAAACGAATAAACCATATATATTTACAAACTATTACTTGTTAATATTACTAAACAATATATACTTAATAACTTATTTATTTTATGAAGGAAAAAACTGCTGAAACCGTGTGGAAGAATTGCTTAAAAGTAATTCAAGATAATGTAAGCCCTCAAAATTTTGCAACTTGGTTTGAACCAATTAAAGCAATTAAAATTCAAGATAATGTGTTAAACATTCAAGTGCCATCTCAATTTTTCTATGAATGGTTAGAAGAACATTATATCGCGATTATTAAAAAAGTTATCCGTAAAGAATTAGGTGCTGAAGGAAGAATTGAATACAGCATTGTAATGGAAAACGGAACAGGAAAATCTGAAAAAGCAGTCATGCTTAAAGTTCCAAACATCAACACAAACTTAAGAAACAATCCAGTATCTATGCCAATAGATGGTGGTGCTATTAGAAATCCATTTATTATTCCAGGTCTTAAAAAAGTTTCGGTTGAATCTCAATTAAATCCAAATTATAGTTTTGATAATTTTATTGAAGGAGATTGTAATCGTTTAGCTCGTTCCGCAGGATATGCTGTATCACAAAAACCAGGTGGAACAGCATTCAACCCATTGTTATTATATGGTGGTGTAGGTTTAGGTAAAACACATTTAGTTCAAGCTATTGGAATTGATATTAAAAAGAATTTCCCGAATAAAACAGTTTTATACGTTCAATCAGAAAAATTCATTTCTCAATTTATTGATTCAATCAAAAATAATAATCAAAACGATTTCGTTCATTTTTATCAAATGATTGATGTGTTAATTATTGATGATATTCAATATTTAGCAGGAAAAGAAAAAACACAAGATGTATTTTTTCATATCTTCAATCACTTACACCAATTAGGAAAACAAATTATCTTAACGGCTGATAGAGCACCAGTTGAAATGCAAGGCATTGAGCAACGATTGTTATCACGCTTTAAATGGGGCTTGAGTGCAGACCTTCAAACTCCAGGTTTAGAAACTCGTATCGCGATTTTAGAGAAGAAAGTATATAACGAAGGAATTCAATTACCGAAAGAAGTTTGCGAATACCTTGCTTACAGCATTACTTCAAACGTTCGTGAATTAGAAGGTGCCTTAATTTCTTTATTAGCGCAATCTTCATTAAACAAAAAAGTAATTACCTTGGAATTAGCTAAGCAAATGATTGACAAATTTGTTAAATCAACTGCTCGTGAAGTTTCTATTGATTATATACAAAAAGTAGTGTGTGATTATTTTGACTTAAACATTGATTTAATGAAATCTAAAACACGCAAACGCGAAGTGGTTCAAGCTCGTCAAATAGCGATGTATTTTGCTAAATGCATGACTAAGTCGTCTTTAGCAACAATTGGAATGCACTGTGGTGGAAAAGATCACGCGACTGTATTGCATGCCTGTCGTACAGTAAATAATTTAATGGATACTGACAAACGTTTTAAAGCATACATTGAAGAGTTAGATAAGAAAATTAGCATCACTAGCTAACCAACAAATAATCACTTAAAAATAAAAATCCCTTGGAAGCAAGGGATTTTTTTGTATAAAGAAAATCCAATTTTAACAGCGCAACATATTTATTTTATTTTCCCCATACTTGGCTCAGTATGCGGCGCAATGCTGTGGCTCAATTATTTTATTAAAATCGATATTCTTCAACAAGAAAGAATAAGAGATATCACTATCGCCCTATTCATCGGATTTTTAACACCCGACTTAGCATTACTAGTTTATAAATTACATGCGAGTTATGCATGGGATTTTAATGGAGATTTTTTACACGACTTATCCTATTCTATTTTAGGAATTGGTTTTACAGAAGAAATTACAAAACTAGTAGGCGTTTTACTTGCGCTCTTCATTACTTAATATTTGGGGGAATCGTTGCATTGGGATTCGCAATCAGAGAAAACTACATATACTATTACAATTACGGTTCTCAAATTATGACTGGCCGTACACTTATTTCTAGCTTAATACATATCATCAACACTAGTATTTGCATTTATAGCATCTATAGATTAAAAATTTTCAACAAAGGTAGATTTTGGATCAATGCCATCACTGGTGTATCAATTGCTATTATATCACACGGCTTATTTGACTTCTTTTTAACTCAACAATTTATTGGGCATTTGACTCCATTTTTAGCAACTGGCATTTATCTAATAGGCATTAATTTTTGGATTCAAATGATTAATAATTGCATAAATTATTCGCCATTTTTTAATTATGAAAAATTATTAAGTACAACTAAAATGTATCAAACAATATTAAGTTGGTATGGCGGATTATTAGTGATTGAATTTATTTATACATGGTATTTCAAATCCCTTGAGAAAGCGTGTTACGAATCTTTTTTTAATCTCTTCAAAGAAGGACTTTTATTAGTCATTGTGGCTTTACGTGTGAGTAGATTGAAACTAAGCAAGCGAAAATATTTTAAAATAAAATTGCAATTACCCATATATATTACAAAAAACAATGACGAAGACTTGAATGTGTTGGGAATATTACCATTAAAAGTAAGAGGAGAAAACGAAAAAGAAATTCGATTTTTTAAATACATGGAAAAAATAATTCTTGTTTGTCCATTGAAATTAGAAAATTCAAAAATTCGAATAAATAGAAAAGGTAGGCTAATCAAAAAATATTTCTTAAAACACGATGTGGTGACCTATTTGTTAGAACTAGAAGCAGATGAATTCCATCACAAAGAATTATTTATCCTCAAGCCCAAAACATTTGGCGTAACAAATTATAATTACAAATACCCTATAGCTGGGATTTATAGTTATAGTGAAAAAAATAATCTAACTGACTTATCAAACCCACCATCCTATAAAGATTTAAAACTCATGGAACTAGTCTTTATCAAAGACATAACCTATAAAAAATGAAAAAATAAATTAAATGAAAAAGCCTCACATTACTGTAAGGCTTTTTCAATGGTAGCGGGAGATCAAGCGATTTCTAACTTTTTAGAAGGTTATGAATTGGTGGTTGATCTTTGGAAATACATGAATAGGCGAGATGATTAATTTTCATGCATAAAGTCTTGTATCGATTAGGATACAA
>JBILCJ010000210.1:0-3696 GCA_044353195.1 Bacteroidia bacterium
CAGTAAAACTATTTGGACCTGTCCAATTATAAGAAGTCCCTCCAGTGGGCGCTAATAAATTAATGGTTCCGTTATTACAAATAGGCAATATATTTGGTAAGGAAGCCGATGCCGCTGGGACAACGATAACATTGGAGGTATTAGATGTTACACAAGTTAAAGTTCCAAAAGCAAAGCTCGTTAATACAGTATATGTACCACTATGTAATGGTAAAGCGAAAGTGGAGACAGTTGGATTCTGTACTGTCGAATAAAATGCTGACGGTCCTACCCAATTATAACCACTGGGTGTAATAGAAGTTGTAGATGTTAATTGTAAAATTCCTCCTTGACAAACAGTGTAGGTGGGAATCATGGTAACGCTTGAAATAGGTATTAAGCCTATTGTTTTTGTCGCTATTGCAGTACAAGTTTGAGCCGTTCTTCCTATTAAGGTGTATGTTCCGATAGTTCCAAGTCCAGCACCTGAAATAGAAACACCAGCAACAGAGGTTGTTTGAGAAAAGGCTGAGGGACCATACCATGCATAATTGGTAAATCCGGGGCTAGCAAATAAATTTATACTTGTATTAGGACAAACTAAACTATTTCCACTTATTGATATTGTAGGACTTGGCAGGACAGTTACGGTACTTGTAGTCACATTGGTTGTGTAGGTTGATGATACGGTATTTGTTCCTCCAACAGTTAAGGTATATACTGTTGTTGTAGTTGGAGAAACTGTAATGGTGGGAGTATTTAAACTGCCAGGCATCCAGGTATAAGATGGGCTGCCTAAGTTAGAAGTCGCTGTTAATGTTGCGGTTCCTAATGGACAAATCGTTTTACTAGCCGTTGAAGAAACTGGGACACAAGACGTACCTGCTGTGCCAGAGAATGTCATATTTATTGTTCCATTAATATTACTAAAGTTTGTGACACAAAGTATAAAGGATTGTCCTGCAGTTACAGTCATAGCTGGCTCAAAATTTCCTGCATTGCCGCCTGGTGGAACCGTTCCCATTCCTGTTCCTCCTGTCGATGTGAGATTCCAATTACAAGCTACAGGAGCCAATGTATTGTTTTGGATATTTGCACAAGTGCTTGCGGTATAAGGCCACATAGCCCAGTCCGTGAAGCCAAATTGAGTGATATTGAATTGTAAAGTGCCAGAACTACTAATGTTTACAGTAACCCAAGTTGCATTTAATTCTCCCGAAAGTAAACAACCCATATTGGTGCTTAATGGATTTGGATTAGTTGAAGGATTGCTAATGCTACTTGTTGAATTACCAGGTAAATCCATTACAGCGCCATAACTTGTTGGGGATGTATTTGTGGTAAATGGAAAAGATGGGTTTCCAGAACAAGCAGATACAGTTGAGGTAGAACAATCTAAAGGAGATTGAGCTATTATAAAATTTGCATTACTAATAACGTAAAAAAATAATATTTGTAATCTTCTTTTCATTAGCGTGTTAATAAAGAATTAAATGTCGAATAAATCTGATTTGTTTCAATATTTTTATTTAATAAAATACCATTATAATCAAAAATAACATTTTTGACTTCATTCGTAAATCCTAATTTAGATAATTTTGAATTTGAAGAAAAGGCTTGGAAATCACAGATTAAAAAACGAGTATTAATATTATCTTTTTTTAAACAGATGGAATAGGTAATCTCTTCATTGTCGCTTGAGATCGAAATAAAAACAACACCTTTTAACCCTCCTTTTAGCTTAGCTCCTTCGTATATTTTACAAACACGATCAAATTCTTTATTACTTTCTCTTAAAACAGGGTCATTGGAATTCCAATGATTAATAACAAGTAATTTATTTGAAAAATCGATTTCAGGATAATTAGCCTTTAGTTCATTATTAATCATATTATAATTTAAGGTCTGAGAACTCAATTGAAATGATAGGATTATCAGAAAACTAGTGGCTATGAATTTATGCATTTTAAAAAATCTTTATAATGCAAGTTAATGTTTTTTCGCGTTACATTCATTACATCTTAATCATTGAAACGTGCAAGTAACTCATAATTATAGCAGTTTTAATAATTTAAGATTTTATAAACCCCCAAGCATACAAATCCTATCGAACTCTTCTAATTTAACTACCCCAACAGATAATCGCTGGAGTTTTATAAGTTGCATGTCTTTTAAATACTCATCTTCTTTTATTTGAGCTAATGTGATAGGTGTTTTAAATGTTTTATAGGGAGCAACATCAACACTTACCCAAGTATCTTCTGTTGAGGTTGGATCTTTATAAAATTCTTTCACAACTTTTGCAATTCCTACTATACACATACCTTCATTACTATGATAAAAAAGCAGTAAATCACCTTTTTTCATTGCTTTTAAATTGTTTCGCGCTTGATAATTTCTTACACCATCCCAACATGTTTTTTTGTCTTTTTTAAATTGTTCCCAACTATATTTAAAAGGTTCTGACTTAATTATCCAGTAATTCATTTTAATAATTTATTAAGTATTTAGTGTAAAGTATATTTAAATTTAAAATCAACCTAAAAATGGTTAATTAATAGATTAAACGCAAAATAAGTTTGTAACAATAGATTGAATAAATTAATTTAAAATAAGTTTGTTTTCTTATTCAAATTATTAGATTTGTTACGCATTAAACACATAAAAAATGGCACATTTATCAGATAGGGTAAACTTAATTTCAGAATCGCAAACAATAGCGATGGCGAGAAAAAGTCGTGAGTTAAAAGCTAAAGGAGTAGACATCATAAGTTTAAGTTTAGGTGAACCAGATTTTGCAACGCCAGAAATTATTAAACAAGCTGCTATTCAAGCTATCAATGATAATTTTAGTTATTACACGCATGTAAGTGGTTACTTAGAATTGAGAGAAGCAATTGCAAGGAAGTTTAAAAGAGACAACGGATTAGAATACACGGCCGATGAAATAGTTGTATCAACTGGAGCTAAACAAAGTATTGCAAATGCTGTTTTATGTCTTATTAATCCTGGTGATGAAGTACTTATTCCATCTCCTTTTTGGGTTAGTTACCTTGAAATTCTAAAATTGGCAGGCGGCGTTCCTATTTTAATTGATACAGAAATTGACAATGACTTTAAGGTAACTGCGGCACAATTAGAAAAACATATCACTTCTAAAACGCGCATGATGATTTTTAGTACACCCTGCAATCCAACTGGTTCTGTTTATAATAAGAAAGAACTTCGTGAAATAGCAGATGTGGTAAAAAAATATGATGAGTTATATATCATAAGTGATGAAATATATGAGCATATTAATTTTGTTGGAGGGCACGAAAGTATGGCGCAATTTGAAGATATTAAAGATCGTGTTATAACAATTAATGGTGTTTCAAAAGGATTTGCGATGACGGGCTGGAGGGGTGGAATTATGGCAGCACCCAAGTGGATTGCCCAAGCTTGCGATAAAATGCAAGGTCAATTTACTTCGGCAACATGCAGTATTACTCAAAAAGCAATGCACGCTGCTATGGATTTACCTTCAGAAAGTACAAGTTATATGCGCGACGCATTTCTTAAAAGAAGAAATCTTGTATTAGATTTAATGAAAGAAATTCCTGGATTTAAAACTAACATCCCGCAAGGAGCATTTTATGTTTATCCAGAAGTTTCTGCATTGTTTGGAAAATCATATAATGGTTATATTATTAATAATGCTACCGACTTATCCCTTTA
>JBILCJ010000054.1:0-11859 GCA_044353195.1 Bacteroidia bacterium
AAACTATTTTTGCATATAATTCATTTAGCAATAATAATAATGATGATTTGGGGATTGGTAATAATACCGGAAATGGCAATCCAGATTGGACTTTTATGCATAATGCGGCTTCTTATGGTACAAAAGTCCTTTACATTTGTGTACAACAAGGCTTGTTTATCAATACGCAACCTTCAACACTAACGGTTAATGCCTGCGCTAATGCCACTGTTGCTCCTTTAACAGCGAGTGTATCAGTTAATTCAGGTTCTGTTACAGGTTACACGTGGTATAGCAATACGCTTAATAGCACCACTGGAGGCACCATTGTTGCTACTACGGCAACTTCAGCAACAAGTAATTCATATACACCACCAACAAGTTTAGTTGGGACCAGATATTATTATTGTACAATAACAAGTTCAACAGGCGGAACAATTACAACAACTACTTCAGGCGCTATTACTATTAATGCCACTCCAACCGTAGTAGTTAATTCAGGCTCTATTTGTGCAGGAAAATCATTTACTATGAGCCCATCAGGCGCTTCAGCTTATGTGTATACAGGAGGTGCAGCAATTGTAAGTCCAGGTACTACAACTTCATACACAATAACAGGAACAACATCAGGTTGTTCAAACACAGCGATTGCAACAGTAACAGTTAACACCAATCCAACCGTGGCAGTCAATTCAGGATCTATTTGTAATGGTTCTTCATTCACGATGAATCCGACAGGCGCATCCACGTATGTATATACAGGAGGTTCAGCCATTGTTAGTCCATCAACAAATTCATCTTATACCGTAACAGGAACCAGTGCGTTAGGTTGTACAAATACAGCGGTGTCTTCAGTTACTGTTAATACTATACCAACAGTAGCCGTTAATTCAGGCGCTATTTGTAATGGCTCTTCATTTACAATGATTCCAAGTGGCGCATCAACGTATGCTTACACTGGCGGTTCCGCTTCAGTGAGTCCAAGTTCAACAACATCTTATACCGTAACAGGAACAAGTGTAGCAGGATGTTCAAACACAGCCGTTTCAACTGTAACTGTTAATACAATCCCAACAGTAGCTGTAAACTCAGGCTCTATTTGTAATGGATCTTCATTTACGATGATTCCATCAGGTGCAGCAACGTATGCTTATACAGGCGGTTCAGCAACAGTAAATCCAAGTTCTACAACAACATATACTGTAACAGGAACAAGCTCAGCAGGTTGTTCAAACACAGCTGTTGCAACAGTAACAGTTAATACTAACCCAACGGTAGCAGTTAACTCAGGAGCCATTTGTAATGGATCTTCATTCACCATGATTCCATCAGGCGCATCAACGTATGTTTACTCAAGTGGAACAGCAACAGTAAGTCCATCAGCCAACACCAACTATACCGTAATAGGAACCAGTGCGTTAGGTTGTACTAACACAGCGGTGTCTTCAGTTACTGTTAATGCTATACCAACAGTAGCAGTTACTTCAGGTTCAATTTGTAATGGCTCATCTTATACAATGATCCCAGGAGGAGCGAGTACATATGTTTATTCAAGTGGAGGATCATTAGTAAGTCCCACAACTAATACAAGTTATACTGTAACAGGAACAAGTGCAGCCGGTTGTTCAAATACAGCTGTTTCAAACGTAACAGTTAATGCTATACCAGCAGTATCTGTTAACTCAGGATCTATTTGTGCAGGTAAATCATTTACGATGACACCAACAGGCGCATCAACGTATGCTTATACAGGTGGTTCGGCTATCGTTAGTCCAAGTTCAACAACAACCTATACTGTAACAGGAACAAGCTCAGCAGGATGTTCAAATACCGCTGTTGCAACAGTAACAGTTAATGCTAACCCAACGGTAGCTGTTAACTCAGGAGCCATTTGTAATGGATCTTCATTCACCATGATTCCATCAGGCGCATCAACGTATGTTTACTCAAGTGGAACAGCAACAGTAAGTCCATCAGCCAACACCAACTATACCGTAATAGGAACCAGTGCGTTAGGTTGTACTAACACAGCAGTAGCTTCAGTTACTGTTAATGCTATACCAACAGTAGCAGTTACTTCAGGTTCTATTTGTAATGGTTCATCATTCACAATGGTTCCAAGTGGTGCTTTATCTTATGTTTATTCAAGTGGTGCAGCATTGGTAAGTCCAAGTACAACCACAACCTATAGCGTAACAGGCACCAATGCAGCAGGTTGTACAAACACTGCCTTATCAACGGTAACCGTTAATGCGATTCCAACAATCGTTATACCTCCAACAGGAGTTTGTACAGGCGGAACAGCAACCCTTACTCCAACAGGTGCATCAACGTATACTTACTCAGGAGGTTCAGCTATTGTAACACCAGCAAGTAATACAACGTATACCATTACAGGAACCAGTGCAGCAGGATGTATTGGTAGCGCTGTCACAACGGTATCAGTAAGTGGTTCTTTAATCTTTGCAGTTAACTCGGGGTCTATTTGTACAGGTAAATCATTTACCATGACACCAAGTGGTGCAGCAACGTATACCTATTCAAGTGGTTCTCCAGTAGTGTCACCAACAACTAACACAACTTACACCGTAACAGGAGCAAGTGCAGCAGGATGTTTAGGAACAGCGATTGCTTCAGTAACAGTAAACGTCAATCCAACAGTAGCAGTGAACTCTGGTTCCATCTGTAATGGATCTTCATTCATCATGAACCCAACAGGAGCAGCAACGTATGTATACACAGGAGGTTCAGCAACCGTAAGTCCAACAACTAATACAAACTATACCGTAACAGGAACGAGTGCGTTAGGTTGTACAAACACAGCGGTATCAAACGTCACAGTGAATGCGAATCCAGTATTAACAGTTAACTCTGGCTCACTTTGTTCAGGAAACAACTTTACCTTTACACCAACAGGAGCAATCAGTTTTACGTATTCAAGTGGAAGTGCAGTGGTTACACCAACAGCAACAACAGATTACACTGTAACAGGTTCTAACGCCTTTGGATGTACAACGAGCAGTGTAAAAACTATCACGGTAAGTATTACACCAGTAATCAACGTGAGTTCAGGTGCTGTTTGTACAGGTGGTTCTTGGACTATCACACCAACAGGTGCTGCAACGTATACGTATTCAAGTGGTTCAGCAGTGGTAACACCAACAGCAGCCACAACAGATTACACCGTATCTGGTTCAAACATCGATGGTTGCCAAAGTTTAGCAGTGATTACCATTACAGTTAATCCAACATTATTGTTTAGCCCTAACAGTGGTTCTGTGTGTATCGGTAGTACCTTTACCATGAGTCCAACAGGAGCGTTATCATACACGTATTCAAGTGGAACAGCATTAGTAACACCAACTACAACTACAACGTACACGATTATTGCAGTTAACTCAGTAGGATGTTTAGGTGAAGATTATTGTACTGTAACAGTCAATGCTTTACCAACTCTAACGGTAAACTCAGGAGCTATTTGTACAGGACAAAGCTTTACCATTGTTCCAACAGGTGCAAGCACGTATACCTATTCATCAGGAAGCGATGTGGTGAATCCATTAGCAACCACTGATTACAGTATAACAGGAACGGATGCCAATGGTTGTGTAACAGCGACGGATGCAATCAGCACAGTAACTGTAAACGCTTTACCAACGGTAACAGCAGCATCAGACTTTACATTAATATGTTTAGGTGAAGTTGCAACGTTAACAGCAGGTGGCGCAACAACGTATGCTTGGAACACCAGTGCAACAACAGCTTCAACATCAGTTACACCAACTACAACAACAACCTACAGCGTTGATGGAACAGATGGAAATGGTTGTGTCAACACAGCAAACGTAACCGTGAATGTGAACGATTGCGTTGGTATCCAACAATTGAGTTCAACTCAATTAAATGTGAGTGTGTATCCAAATCCAACAACTGGATTAGTAACCTTAGATTTAAATGCAGCAACACAAATTACAATCACCAATGCCTTAGGCCAAGTTATATTAACTGAAACAGTAGTAGCAGGAAAACAAACGATTGATCTTAAAAACCAAAACAACGGTTTATATTTTATGAACTTAAATCAAGATGGTAAACAACAAACCATCAAAGTGATTAAGAACTAATCATAAACTATTTCTTTATTAAAAAAACCTGCTTGTGATACAAGCAGGTTTTTTTATTTAAATATTAAACCTCATTTTTTTAGTCTTACTCACTGAGTTACCCTTTTTAATAGTTAATTAAATATAAACAGTTGCTTTTTTTACTAAATAATGTTAATTTTAGTTAAACCAATTAATTTATGACATCATGACAACAATTATTATTTCTTTATTATGCTTGTACTTCATAAGTAAGGCATATGAAACAATCTCGGGGAAAAAGGCACAATTTAATTTAGATGCAGATAAAATAATAAAATCGTTAGTCATAGAAAGTGGGGTATGGAGTTTCTTAATTCCCATTACCTCGGCTATTATATTTCTATATAATATGCTGGCTAGTATCGTATGGATTATTTCAGTATGCATTAACTTTATTTTATTTATTGCTAAATGGATATGGAATGAAATTGTTATTGCAGGGTTTTATTTAGTGTTTAAAATAATTTGGCATTATTTAGTGATGTGGCCATGGAATTTATTTTTATTAAGTTTTTCTTCCATTAAAACATCTTTTACTTGGAGAAACCTAAAAATATCATTTCTTGGGTTAAGTTTTTCCTTTTTATTGATTTTTTTGGGGAACCTAATGGTCTCTCATTTTGAATGGAATGCTCTGATTAAACATTTTTTTAATTTGTTATCAATTATCCCAATTGGAATAGCAATTTATAATATCACAAAAAAAGATGAAGGTTTAGGAAATGCTAACTACTTATATAACTTACTTTATATAATTGGCATTTTATTCTTAGTGCTTGGGTTAGAATTTATCATATTATATGTTGGATCACTTACAACTAATTATTCTTACGTATTATCTTCTGTATTTTTAGGTGGCTCAATCATTGGAAGCAGTGTTTTAATATTTAATGCCGCTTTATTAATTTTTGCCGTATCTGCTTTACCTTCTTTCTCGCATACTTTTGCAGGACCTAGAAAAACGCTTTTACGTGCATTTGGTCATCATTTAATGCATAAGTGGCCACAATATATTTTAGCTATACCTTGTATGATTTTGCCAATAGTAATTGTTTCTATTGCTCCTTATTTTTTAAGCCACGGAGCAGCATATGTTTCTAAAAATTTGACTAGTGCGTCTTATTCTCAAAGGGTAGAGAATATTGAAAAAGAAATAAAAGGAGGCGCTGACTATTCAGCTTGGATGGATTACAAAACTATTTCTGACGATAGTTTAACTAAATTAATGAATTTAGATAAATCTCTATTAGAAAAAAACATCGAACTTAAAACTGTTAAAAATAATAGTGATTATTTTAATGAATTTTATGAAAAGCATTCAAATTATTTAACAGCAATACCGATTTTCGTTTTGTATAAAGGGTATGATTTATATCAAAGCAAGGTCAATAATGTAATAAATACAGATCAGTATGCTAGTATTGCCATACAAAAAAATCAAAAAGATACGTCTGATATTATTAAAAAGATAGGTGGATTAAAAGAAAGAATTGCCTTAAATGAGGAGGCAATTGCCGAAGCAAATAAAAATCTAAATGCCGTATGTGATACATCATCTGCAGCAGCAGTTGCTGAAGTAATACCAGTAATGGAAGATACAACAACTGCCCCAATAGTTACTAGTTACGATGCTTGCGAAGCGCAAAGAGTAATTTACAGAAAATCAATTGAAGATTATTCTGAGGAAAAAAAACAAAATACGTTGTCTAAAAATAGAGCTGAACTTATTTTAACACATTTTAATGTTTTAAATGCTCAAATGATAGCCTCTGACAATTCACAAAAAACTTCAGCCCTATTAGGTTTTAGCATTATTTCAATTTGGTTATGTTTATTAATGGCATTTACTTTGGCGGCAGCACTTTCATTATTTGCTGTAATTAATCATAGTATTTTCAATTTGAATGATGGAGATAAAAAATGGTTTATTGTTCAAGAAGTGGAAGCTGCTAATAAATTAAATCAAAACCAACCGTTTTTAGCCTTAGCAATTCTAATCGCCTTTACACTTGCAGGCACCAATCAAACGTTTAATAAAGTTTATTCAGCTATATATGTTGAATTTAATTTAAATGAGGACTCAAATAAGTCTGATTTAGTTGATAGCTTAAGCGTTAATCAGTCAGATTCACCAGCTGTTATGATTGATTCAATTAATGCAGTTATTGAATCAAACAATTCAACTGAAATGAGTAATTCCCCAGGATTAGACGTAAATAATGAATAAATAAAAATTTCAGAATAATTAAAAACTAAAAAAGCAGAAGAGAAATCTTCTGCTTTTTTAATGCAAAAAAATTCTAGAAATGTTAAAGTCCATTTTGAAATGTTAAATAATATTGATTTTTAAATCAATGCATTAATTTTGATTTAAATCGAATAAAAATAATTTTGTGTTTAAAACTTTAATCTTAATCGTTTGCATCCCTTTGTATTCTTTAGGTTCAAATGGAGAAGGTCCAATCGGAGCAAGGTCGAACTCATTAGCACACGCCTCATCATGTTTAATTGATGTGTGGAGTTCTCGTAATAATCAAGGAAGTTTAGGATTTATCAAACAATCAAATGTAGGCGCATTTTATGAAAATCGTTTTTTTGTTAAAGAATTATCACAAAGCGGATTTGCATCGATTGTACCGATAAAAAAAGGAACATTCGGTTTAGCCTACTCTACCATAGGATATAAACTGTATAGAGAATCACATGTTACATTAGGCTATGGAATGCAGTTAAATGAAACCGTTTCGTTAGGAATTGGAATGGATTATTTGACAACTAGAATAAGCGATGTTTACGGAAAAGCTCATGCGTTAACGGGATCTTTTGGCATGACTGTCAAATTACTTTCAAACCTCAGGATAGCAACACACGTTTATAACCCATTCAGAACATCAATTACACAGTATAATCACGAAAAAATACCAACCATCTTCAAATTTGGAGCGCAATATATTTTCTCACAAAAAGTGTTTCTAATTTCTGAAGCTGAAAAAACATCCAGAGAAAAAACAAATATCAAACTTGGCATAGAGTATAATCCGGCATCCAATATATATTTAAGAGTTGGTTGTTGCACCTATCCTAGTCAAGTTTCCTTTGGCATAGGCGTAATTTATAAGGGATTAAAAATAGATGTCAGTTCTATGTTTCATTCGGTACTGGGTGTGTCACCACAAATAGCAATACATTATACGTTTGATAAAAATAATTCAAAACTATTTACTCAAACAAACAGTAATTAAAAACGAACTATTATTAAAATAAACTATTACATATGTGGATTATTAATGAGCTTAATAAGTGCTAAAAATTATGCTCAAATAGATAGCGTTCATTACAAAATGAATGATTATAGCGATGAGCAGATAAACCAAAACATAGAATTCTTATCAGAACAGATACAATCAGAAGATGGGGATATTTCAAATCTCATAGAAATATATAGCTATTATAAAAAACATCCACTTAACCTCAACCAGGCGAAAAAAGAGGAAATGATGGAACTTCAGTTACTGTCAGAAATTCAAATTAATCATTTAATAAATCATAGAGAACAAAATGGCTACCTCATGACTATTTATGAATTACAAAGTATTGATGGCTTTGATGTTTCAACCATAAAAAGAATTCTACCCTACGTATATATAAGTGATTACTTTAATTCCACCTTTTTTAGTGCAAACGAAATGTTGAAATATGGGAAGCACGAATACGTTATGAGACTACAACGTATTATTGAAAAACAGTCTGGATATATGAAACCAGATAGTGCTACAAAAGCCACTAAACCCAACTCTTATTATTTAGGGGATCCGAATCGCATTTTTGCACGGTATCATTTTCAATACAACAATGCCGTCAGTGTAGCATTTAGCGGCGAAAAAGATGCCGGTGAAGAATTTTTTAAAGGCACTCAAAAAAAAGGATTTGACTTTTACAGCGGGCATATTGGAATCAAAAATATTAAGTATGTGAAAACATTAGTTATTGGTGATTATCAAGCTACATTCGGACAAGGCCTTACTCTTTGGCAAGGATTTGCATTTGGAAAATCAGCAGCAGTTACGAGTATTAAACGCTATGGTAGTGGAATTAAAGCCTATCAATCATTTGACGAAAATCGATTTTTTAGAGGGATTGCAGGAACATGTAACTTTAAAAAAATAGATTTTACCGGCTTAATTTCATATAAAAAATTAGATGCCAATGTTAATCTTGCCGATACATCCAAGAACGGAGATATTGAAATCATCAGTGTAAGCAGTTTATCATTAGGTGGCTTACATAACACAACAAATTTAATACAAGACAAAGCGAAAATATCTCAATTATTAATAGGTGGAAATGCTGCTTATAATAATAGGAACTTACATATTGGAGGCACGTTTCAAAGTATGTACCTAAGTTCAAAAATTAGTAAAACACAAACTTTATACAATCAATTTGATTACCAAGGCAAACAAAACATAGTGGGTGGAATTGATTATAGTTACATATTTAAAAACGCAAATTTATTTGGCGAATACGCTATGAGTTTCAATGGTGGTAAAGCATTTTGTCAAGGATTAATTTTAGTTCTCGATCCAAAACTAACATTGGCAGCACATTATCGTCGTTTTGAAAAAAACTTTCAAAATCTTTATGGTAATGCCATTTCAGAAAATACACTTCCTCAAAATGAAAAAAGTATTTATGTTGGCGCAGAAGCCAAACTATTTAAATCACTTACACTATCTCTTTTTTTAGATCAATATAATTTTGATTGGATTAAATCAACGGCAAGCGCTCCATCTCATGGACATGAATTATTGACTCAACTCAACTTTACACCAACAAAAAAAATTGACATGTCTTTACGTTTCAGAAATCGAATTCACTTAAAAAATAGCGCCACAGAAAATAATTATACATACTTAGTTCCTTATGAACAATCTAATTGTCGTTATCATTTATCAGTGCAGTTAACTCCCGATATAAAAATAAAATCAAGAATTGAATATACGTATGTAACTAAAAAAAATGAGCCTGATGAGGAAGGTGTTGCCTTTGCGCAAGATATTGTATATAAGAAAGTTGGTAATCCAATTTCTATCACACTGCGGTACGCTGTGTTTGACACGAAGAGTTATGACAGCAGAGTATATATTTATGAAAACGATGTACTTTACGGTTATTCTGTTCCTGCTTTATATTATAAAGGACAACGAGCATACTTATTATTAAACTGGGATATTACACGCCACTTTGAAATTTGGATTCGTTTAGCTCAATCTATTTTTGATAACCAACGAACATTACAAACCGGCAGTTTAAATCAAATTGACGGTAATACAAAAAGCGAAATTAAACTTCAACTAAGATTAAAATTTTAAAAAAAGAAATAAAAAAAACCAACAACGACATGTTGTTGGTTTCTATAATTTAAAATGAATTTATTTTCCAGGTGCCTTTGGAGCTGCCTTAGGAGCTGGAGTTGGCTTAACAACATTGTTAGCGCCAGGAATAACAGCAGCTGGCATCGTTTCTAATTTCTTTTTTACTAATTGTAAAATATCTTCAGTTGGTTCGCTATAAATTACTACACCTGTGCTTGTATCTAAAACATATTTATAACCATTTTCTTTAGCAACTAATTCGATGGCTTTACGCGCTTTTTCATAAATAGGTCGAGATAATTCTTGCTGTTTGTTTTGCAAATCTTGACGTGCTTGTGCGGTAAATTCATCTACACGATTCTTCAAATCTTGTAATTCTTTTTCTTTTGAAGCTTTAATGATTTCAGAATACGTTGATCCTTCAGCCATATATTTTTCATATTTAGACTGCAATTCTGTTTGCATACTTCCAACTTGCGTTTCTAACTCTTTTTGGTGTTTAACAACTAAACCTTCCGCTGTTTTACTTTCAGGCATAATGCTAATTAATGAGTCAACACTAATATGTGCAACTTTTTGAGCTTGCGCTACTGCGAAAGAGCTAATGCTTAAAACAACAATCGCTACTGATTTTACTATTCTTTTCATTTCTGTTTTTTTATTTATTATTTATTAATACTTATTTTTTATTGTAACCCATAAACGTTAAGACGTCTTCACTCTTATCATACTTGCTATTGGAGTATAATAGTGATACTTGACCAGCTTTGTCAAAAATAAAAGCTAATCCACTTTTTTCAGCAACTTGTTTCACCGCACTAAATACTTTATCTTGAATTGGTTTCACTAATTCCATACGTTTTTTAAATAATTCTCCATCCACGCCAAAACGAGATTTTTGTAATTCTTTTGCTTCCTTTTCTTTATTGATGATTTCGTTTTCGCGTTTCTTCTTCATATCATCGGTTAATAAGACTGATTCCGCTTTATAGATTTTATACAACTTATCAATTTCACTATATTTTAATTCAATTTCTTTTTGCCAATCCACTGAAGTTTTATCAATTTCAGCTTGAGCCGCTTTGTATTCAGGGATGCGCGATAAAATATAATCTGTATCAACAAATCCTGTTTTTTGTGCAACAGAAGTCATTGAAATAAAAATAATTGCTAAGACAGTGAATACTACGTTTTTCATTTTATTTATTTTAATTTATTAAATCAAACTGGGTGACAAGTTACATATATTTTTTAAAATTTAATCCCACTACAATTCGCCTAATTGAGCACCTAAGGTAAAATGGAACTGACCCTTCCCGTTTCCTGAATTTGGGTTGCCAGGAATATTATCAAAGCCCCAACCATAATCTAAACCTAACAATCCAAACATGGGTAAAAATACTCTTAATCCAAAACCTGCACTTCGTTTGACTGCAAATGGATTAAAATCTTTATACTTTGCCCATGTATTTCCAGCTTCTGCAAAACCCAATACAAATATAGTAGCTTGTGGATTTAATGAAATCGGATATCTTAATTCCATGGTATAACGCGCGCAAATAGGATCGCCTTGAGAACTTGATATGGAATTATCTGTATAGCCTCTTAATCCAATTATTTCACGTGCCACAAAATTTTGAAAACCACTCAAGCCACTTCCGCCCATATAATAACGCTCAAAAGGAGAGACTCCAACTTTCTTATTATACATACCTAAAATTCCATATCCAATTTTAGTTCGTAAAACTAAATTACGTGCTTCTTTCCCTTCTCCTGCTTTTTGATTCGTTAATTGTGTATACCATTCGGCTGTAAATTTAAATTTCTGGTATTCAATAAATTTATACTTTTCAGACATGGAAGCCGTCGTATAATTTACACCATTAAACAAAGAATATGGAGGTGTAAATTGTCCTAACAAGGAAAAGTTAGATCCGTTTTTTGGAAATATAGGAGCATCGATACTATTACGTGTGATATTAATTTTGCAATTAAAATCATTAGCATAACCATTAGCTAAAATAAAATATGGATAATTCAGTAATTCATAATATTGATAACTTGCTTCCGTATATAATGAAAAAAAGTCGTCTGGCTTTTTTAATCTCTTACCAAATCCAACAGATGCACCAGAAATAAACATTGTACTTCTCAGTGGATTAATGATTTTATTTCCTTCTGCATCAGTAGAATATTTTTTTTCACCAGTTTGATTAAATCGAGAATGGAACGCTGAAACACTCAAAGAGTTTGGTTTTTTTCCTCCAAGCCAAGGCTCAGTAAACGATAAGTTATATGATTGATAGAAAACACCATTGGTTTGAGCACGTATACTAAACTTCTGTCCGTCTCCAGTTGGG
>JBILCJ010000044.1:0-12634 GCA_044353195.1 Bacteroidia bacterium
AGTTTTTTTAACTTCCTCTTTTTCACTTGTATTTGAAGCAACAGAAGTGTTTTGTGCGTTGTTAAGCGTCGCTAAAATTGCATTTACATCTTCACCGCCTTTTCCTAAAATTGCTAAAACACTGTCAACAGGAACACTTTGTTTTTCAGGAATACCAATATGTAACAATACACCATCTTGGAATGATTCAAATTCCATAGTCGCTTTATCAGTAGCAATATCTGCTAATAGTTCGCCACTTTTTACTTTATCCCCAACTTTTTTGTGCCATTTTTCAATAACTCCTTCGGTCATTGTATCACTTAATTTTGGCATACGAATTACTTCAACACCTGCTGGAAGTGATGAGGTAGGGGTATTAGTTGTTTGAGCTGGTTTTATTTCAGCAGCAACTTCAGATTTTTTAGCTTCAGGAGTTCCATTTATCAATGAAGAAATATCTTCACCTTCTTTTCCTAAAATAGCAATGATAGAATCAACAGGAACACTTTGTTTTTCAGGAATACCAATATGCAATAACACACCATCTTGAAATGATTCAAATTCCATGGTTGCTTTATCGGTTTCAATATCTGCTAACAATTCGCCACTTTTAACTTTATCGCCAACCTTCTTGTGCCATTTTGCAATAACACCTTCGGTCATTGTATCACTTAATTTGGGCATTCTTACTACTTCAGCCATATTTGTAATGTTAAATTTTAAGTGACGTTATTTTACTATTTATCACTTTAATTTTTAATTATTATTATTTAGAATCTTGGTTATGTTCTGTATTAATTTTCGTAAAAACTAAAAACTACTCTTGTATATACGGATAATTTGGTTCAGCGTAAACATCTTTAAAAAGTTCATCTGCTTCAGGATATGGACTTTCTTCAGCAAACTGCACTGATTCATCAACTAATGCTTTTACTCGAGCTTCAGCAGCTTCTATCTCTGCATCATCAATCCATTTATTTTCAATAAGTGTATTTAATACTTTTTGAATTGGGTCTTGCTCTTGGTATTCTTTTACCTCGTCTTTTGTTCGGTAAGTTTGAGCATCACTCATACTATGACCTTTATAACGGTATGTTTTCATTTCTAAAAACGTTGGTCCATCTCCTCTTCTTGCTCTTGAAACAGCTTCTTCCATTGCTTCATGAACAGCTTCCACATTTAAACCATCAACTGGTTTAGAAGGCATATCATAAGCTAAACCTAATTTCCAAAGTTCGTGTACGTTACTTGTTCGCTCTACAGAAGTTCCCATTGCATACATATTATTTTCAACAATAAATATGACAGGCAATTTCCATGTCATGGCCATATTAAACGCTTCGTGTAAAGCACCTTGCCTTACAGCTCCATCGCCCATTGAGCAAACACAAACATTGTCGTTTCCTGCGTATTTATCAGCAAAGGCAATACCTGCACCTAATGGAATTTGTCCGCCAACAATACCATGTCCCCCCACGAAATTATGTTCTTTACTGAAGATATGCATTGATCCACCTTTGCCTTTGCAGCATCCTGTGATTTTTGCATACATTTCAGCCATGATGTATTTTGGATGTAACCCTAAACCAATAGCGTGAGCATGGCAACGGTAAGCCGTAATATGTTTATCTTCTTTTTTTGTAGCACTTACAGTTCCTGCTACTATCGCTTCTTGTCCAATGTATAAGTGGCAAAACCCTTTTATTTTTTGTTGAACGTATACCTGTCCTGTTTTTTCTTCAAACTTTCGCATTAATAACATGCTTTCATACCATTTAAGGTATTGCTCTTTTGAAAACTTACTCTTTTTTTCAGCTGATTTAGCCATAAATCGTTTAAATTTAATTTGATACAAAAATATAATTAATTGTTAAATCTGAAAGGCTTTCAGCCTATTTTAAGTGTTTTTTATTAAACATAATTGGTAGTAAGTTTTCGATGCTATCTGAAACATAAATTTGTCCCGTTTCTCCACTCATAATAATGCTAATCGGGGAGTCGTATTTCATTTCATATTCGGAAATAACTTGGCGACATCCACCACAGGGCGAAACAGGCTCGTTAATAATTTGGGTTTTTGAAGCTACGCTGACAGCGATTTTTTTTATGGGGATATTTGGATATTTTGCACTCGCGTGGAAGATGGCCACTCTTTCAGCACAAAGTCCAGATGGGTAAGCGGCATTTTCTTGGTTATTTCCAATACTAATTTTTCCATTTTCAAGTAAAATGGCAGCACCTACAAAAAATTGAGAATACGGAGCATAAGCTGATTTAACTGCTTTCTTGGCCAATTTTAATAGTTCAAAATCCTCTTTCGGTAAGTCCTCCATCGATTTGTAAACGGTTAAATTGGTTGTAATCGTTAATGTTGTTGCTTTAGATTTCATTGTAATAAGTTATGATTAAGGAACTAATTAGAGACAGAAATGGAATTTATTTACGTATTAAGATAAGTCTAATTTATCAGATATGTTGTTTTTTTTAATCCATTGATTTAATTGATCTTCAAAAAGGGATTTGTTTTTTATTATATCACTTCTTAATGTAAATGATTTGTTGGTATGATCTACGATATAAGTTAATCCATGTCTCTTTTGAATTTTTTTGACAGAGCCCGCGTGCATAATATCTAATTTATTTGTACTAATAATCAGAAGCTCGTTATCAAAAGCAATGTATGATAGGTCTTTTGTGTAACGGAATACAACAACGATTATTTCAGTTAATGAAATTAAAAAACACGCAAATGACAAATATTTAATGAGGCTTCCAGAATAATATAAAACAACTCCACAACAGGCAAAGGCAATAATTTTAATGAATCGCTTGGCTAAAAAACCATAAGTAAAGTAAGGAATTTTTATAGTTGAGGTGTTCGTTAGTGAAATTGAATAGGCTTCGTAGCAACTTGCAAGTATGTATGAAATGCCAATTCCTATGAATAAATAGTTTATTTCTTTAAACCCAATATTCTTAGAAAAGATAAAAACTAAACTAACGCCTAGTAAAATAAATAAAATGAGATTTTTGATTAATATAGAAAGAGTAGGTCGCATCGAAGTAAGTGTTTAATTCAATGCGAATATAAGTGTTTTAATGCAGAATAAGTGTAGACGGTAATTTATCTAATACCTGGCATGGTATTTTTTTTACGACTCTTAAACAAAGCATTAAATTTATATTCAATTCCTTCGCTTGGAGCTAAAGCAGGAGATTGTGATAATTGCAATTGTTTATTGATAAAGAAAAATCCAGATAAGGAGGTAATGAAGTAAGCTTGTTTTGCAGTGCAGTTTTTTCCTTGATGCAAGATGATCCAATTTTGTTTCGGATTATTTTTTAGATGTGCCAAATAATGCTTCACACTATCATCAAGGCATACACTCACAAACGTAATCTTTCCATTAAAATTATTTTTTAAGTCTATTATTTTTTGCATTTCTTTTAAGCTTATTTCGCTTTGGGTGGAGAAGAAATTTAAATAAATGTACTGACCTTTTAAACTGTTTAATTCGAAAGGCAATCCTTTCAAATCGTTTGCAATAAAATTTGGAGCATCGGCGCCTGTTTGTAACTGATAAAAATTTTGTAATGCATTAAGTGCTATTTTTTGATGCTCACTTATTATTGTCTCGCGGTATAATTGTTCTAGAACAGATTTTACTTGTTGTTGGTTAATATCAGGACTGTAGTAAAATTCTATTAATCCTTTTAAAATTAATAATTCTCTTAAGGTGTCGTTTTTAATCGATTTATCAGCTGCTATTTCTTGTTTTAGATCTTTGTAATTTCCAAATGCATTGATGCTATTATAAATTGAACCACCTTGTTTTGTTGAGGCAATATCTTTGAGATAACCTTTAAAATGGGTATTAAAAAATTCCATGTATTCGTAGTTGTTATATAATATTGGCTTATGTGCAATAAATTGACTGAAAAGAAGTTTTTTGTTTTTAGAGGTGTTGGCATAAAAACTTGCAAAAGCATATTCCACGTATTTTTTAAAATAGGCGTTGTTTGTCGTTTTATATCTTTTTCTTGACGCTATTAAAAATGTGTCTAGTAATGCATTAATTTTTGCTGGTGTTAGGTATACCCCGTCTGTTTTAATAAAGAGCTGATTGTACTCATTATTAAAATCATTGATTAATGCATTAAGTTCTGTGCTGTCATTGCTATAGATACTTATATTTACAGAGCTTTGTGTTCCAATTTGATTATTTGTTAAAGAATCTGCCTCAGGAAAATAGATGCCGTAATTAAAATTAGGCTGTACGTAAAGTTTTCCAACGAGGTTATTAATATTAATAAGTAAGGGTTTTGTTGTTTTGCTGTAAAATTTAAATTCAAAGTAGCCATCTTGATCAATGGTATCTATTGCTTCAACAACTTTAGTATACGTTATATAATCTAAATAATCACTTAAAGTAATTTCTTTACCAATATGAGAGGGGTGTGCTTTTCCTTTTATAATGATGTGTTGGGAATGCCCATAAAAAGTAAACAAAAGAAATAAAACAAAGCAGAAAATTGGTTTCATAATAGAGTATATTACCTAATCGTCATTAAAGTGACATGTTTGTTTTAAAATTTTAATTGTCTTGATTCATAAAAAAACTAAAATGAACATTTCCATATTTTCGACATTCTAAAAAATAGGGTTTAGTGCTTAGGTCTGTTTGTTTGCCGTGTTCAATAACTAACATTCCATCCGGGTTCAGGAGTTTTTTTTCAATCACTAAGTTGTATATTTTTTCAATGTCTGGCAACTCGTATGGCGGATCAGCAAAGACTAAATCATAAGTTCCATTTGATTTCGAAAGAAAAGAAAAGACATCAGCTCGTTCGGTGAAGATCGTTTTAAAATTTAACTGTTTAGATGTGTCTTTTATATAATTTAAACATGGTGTGTGGCTATCAATGCTAATTATTTTTTTAGCGCCTCGCGAAGCAAATTCTAATGTGATATTTCCTGTGCCACAAAATAAATCAAGTACAGTTAAACCTTCAAAATCTATTTTATTATTCAAGATATTAAAGAGTCCTTCTTTCGCAAAATCAGTAGTTGGCCTTACTGGTAAATTTTTTGGTGGCATTAATTGTTTGCCTCTATGTGATCCTCCTATTATTCGCAAAATAGTCTGTTTAATAAAGTGTAGTTATAATGTTGAGGCGCTCCTTCAATATGGCTGTAAATTAAGTTTTTATGACCACTAGCAAAACGGATGTGTCTGACGTATTTTTTTAGCATGATGTATACTTCTGAAGTTGTATTAACATTGCCTATTAAACAAACATTAACAGAGCTTGGAGCTAATTGGTATTGCTCTAATAAGAATAAAAGATAATATAATACATCTTGTTCTGTTTTAACTGAAAATTGATTAGCGATTAAAAGTTGATGATTGTTTTTCACAACAAATTCGATGCGAGACTCATGAATAGACAATAAAACATCTTCACTTGACAAATCTTTTGAATTCATCATAAGTTGCGATAGAATGCACATTGAATGTTTAGTCCGATGATTTGGGAATGTTTGGTCGAATAACGATTTTAATGTTTCAGGGATGCTATAAATTAATTTTACATCGCCAGAAATATCATTACTTAGAACTATTTTATTATCAATGCTTCCGCAATTAAACTCTAACACTGTTTTTTTATCAGATTCGTTGAAGAATTGACTTGGACACAGCGTGAATTGTGGTGTGGAATAATTAATACATACCGTATTATAATTTTTCTTAGAAAACTGAAAATAATTGATGGCGGTTAAAAATGCGGCATGTCCTTCAGCTTCATTAATAGGATAATGCGAAATAAACAAAGGTTTGAATGTGTTCATCTCAAATTCACAAAACGACACAAAGTCTTCAGCATAATTGATAACTAGTCCATTAGCATTATTTTGCGGATTGCCGTATGATTCTGTTTTTATAGTTAATGCCATATCTTATACGAAATTAATTATAATTTAATTGACGATGAAATTCGCTACAAATAATTGCGCAAGCATTCGCTGCGTTTAACGATTCGCTGCCGTTAATTGCGGCAGAGGGTATAGTAATCGGCGATGTAATGTGACTTAATACCTTATCAGAAATCCCATTAGCTTCATTTCCAATCACAATGATTCCTTTAGTTAACTTTTTTGTATAGATGTTTTCGCCGTTTAAAATAGCGCCATAAATAGGTGTGTTTTTATTAGCTGCAAATAAATCATCAAATGCCGTATAAGTAACCTGAACTCTTAAAATAGCTCCCATTGTTGCTTGTAACGTTTTTGGATTATAGAGTTCAGTGCAGTGTTGCGAACAAAACACATGTTTAATTCCAAACCAGTCGGCGATTCTAATGATTGTTCCTAAGTTTCCAGGGTCTCTGATGTCATCTAAAAACAAACATAATTCTTCTTCAGAGTTAATATGATTGGCACTGTGTGTTAGTGATTGAACGATGGCTAAAACTTGGTTGGGAGATTGTTGAGCACTTATTTTTTTTAACTCTTCCTCATTTATTTCAGTAAATAAAATGTTATTTTGAATTAGTAAATTTTTGTGAACGCTTATAAATTCTGGTAAAGCCAATACTTCATTAATTTTATACCGGCTGCTATTTAAAAACTCAGTTACAATTTTAATCCCTTCAATTATAAATAAGGCATTTTCTTCCCTATATTTTTTAGAGTGTAATTGTTGAATATGTTTAACATGGTTTTTACTAATCATAATTTAAAGTTAAATTAGTACGCTATAAATGTAATTAAACTTTTGGGCATTAAGATTTATATTCAAAAAAAAATAGGATTGAAGGTTTATTTAAAACACTTCTTAATTCTCATAGTGGGTTTAATTCTGGCATCCTGTCAAGTAAATAATCATTTAAAGGATGGTGAATATTTAGTTGAAAAGAATCAAGTTAAATTCAATGGGACCAGCATTGACCATGCAGAGTTAGAATCTTATTTAAGACAAAAACCAAACCGAAAAATTTTAAAAACAATCCCGTTTAATCTTTGGTTGTATTTTCAAATAGATCAAAAAAAAATGTTGTCCTATAAGGCAAAAAGAAATTTAAAATTTGATCGAATAAATCAAAAACGAATAGCCAAAAACACGAAGAAAAATGAAACAAGAATTTCAAAAGGCAAAAAGACAAAAGAACCAAAGTTAAAGAATAAGGAAAAATTAACCCTGCGAGAAAGTTTGTTAGATGCAGGCGAAGCTCCGGTAATATTGGATTATGCGCTTAATAAAATAACCACTTCGCAGTTACAAAAGTTTGTTTTTTCTCGTGGTTATTTTAATTCGATTGTAAAGGATACGGTGATTTTATTTAAGAAAAGAGCGGTTACCAATTATTATATTTCAAAATCTATTCCATATCGTATCAATGATATTTCTTATAAAATTGACGACCCCTATATTGAGCAGTTTATATTTACCGACACGATACATAGTCTTATTAGAAGGAATAGTATTTATAACGAAGACTTGTTTCAAAAAGAACGTGAGCGAATAACGGATAGATTATTAAATAGTGGTTATTTTTATTTTGCGCCAGAGTACATTCATTTTACTGTGGATAGTAATTTAACAGGGCAATTAATTAATTTAAAATTAGAGTTGCGTAAATTTTCTCAATCGATGAGTGAGTCGAATGACTCATTAGTATACTTAAATCACCCTAAGTTTACTTTAAAAAATATTTACATTATTCCTGAAACCGTTAATGATTTTAGAGGGAAATCGAGCGACATCTTCATGAAGGATACAGCTTATTATAATGGCTTTAAAATACTACATAATAAGAAGCTACAATTTAGATTGAATGATTTAACACGTGATATTTCTTTAGCCGAGGGACAGTGGTATCAAAAAGATTTAGCGGAAGAATCCTATAAAGGTATTTCTGCATTGAAAGTTTTTAAAAGTGTTTTTTTACAGTTTGTAAAAAACCCATCCTATGCAGATAAATTAGATTGTTATATTGTTTGCCAGCCACTTGTTAAGCAATCTATTACGATAGAAAGTGAAGGCACAAACACGTCTGGAAATCTTGGAATAGCAGGCAGTTTGGTGTTTCAAAATAAAAACACATTTAAAGGCGCTGAATTGGTTGAATTAAAATTGAACGGATCGCTAACAGCTCAAAAACAATTTAACACAACTCAAACTACTGATATTAAAAATGTAACAAGTACGTTTAATACCATACAATTTGGACCTCAATTAAACATTTATTTTCCTAAACCATTATTTCCTTTCACATTATTTTATTACAAGAAAAATCATAATGAAAAGCGTTATTTCGTCCAGCCCCGTACAATCCTCAATCTTTCTATTAACTATCAAGCGCGACCAGAATTTGCTCGTACAATCTCATCCATTTCTTATGGATTTAAATTTAATAATTCAAAAGGTCTTTTTACTTATGAAGTTGTTCCTGTGGAAACTTATTTAGTGAAGGCAAAATTGTTTGGCACCTTTCGGGATGAACTGTTGAACTTGAAAGATTTTTTTTTACTGAATTCATTTCAAGATCACTTAACCACTCTTTCAAAAGTATCGGCGATTTTTAATAACCAAAATATAGCGCGTAAGCGTAATGTCATGTATTTAAAGATGAATTTAAGTTCATCAGGTAATTTTTTAAGAGGCGCTTATAACATTACAAACCAGCCAAAAGATACGTTGGGGCGTTATCAGATTTTAAACATTCCCTTTTCTCAGTTTGTGAAAATAGATGTGGATTACCGTTTTTATTTTAAAACCTGGAAAACGGACAAATTAGTGTATCGTATTGCAGGTGGAATTGGTAAGCCACTTAATAACCTATCAAGTTTGCCTTACGAACAAAGTTTTTTTGGTGGAGGTCCAAATACGATGAGAGCATGGAGAGCAAGAACGCTTGGCCCAGGAAGCTATAAATCATTGTCTTCAGATGCTAAGTATGATAAAATTGGAAACATTCAAATTGAAACCAATATTGAATATCGATTTCATATTTTTAAATCGTTTTACGGAACTTGGTTTGCAGATGCTGGAAACATTTGGCTTTTGAAACCTGAAGAATCTAAACCTGGGGGAGAATTTAAAGTAGATAATTTTTATAAGGAATTTGGATTAGGCAGTGGTTTTGGAATTCGATATGATTTCGGATTCTTTGTACTAAGATTTGATGGCGCAATAAAAGTTATTGATCCAGAATATGATTTGAGTGAACGTTTTATTTTAGGAAAGAAAACAATGAGAGAATCCTCAATTTTAAATTTTGGTATCGGGTATCCGTTTTAAACTAGTTGATTTAGTCTTTGTCTTTATTTCTAAAAAGACGTTCTAAAATACTATTGGTAAATGATAGAATTAAACTAAACCATAACGCAGTCCAAAACCCATCTACATTAAATCCATCTACCAGTTTATTAGCAAATAAAATAATAAATGCATTGATAGCTAATAGAAACAATCCTAAGGTATAGAATGTAATTGGCAAGGATAATATCGTTAGAATAGGCTTGACAATGGTGTTTAAAAAAGAGAGTACTACTGCAACAAGCAGCGCAGTAACAAATCGATTTAACTCATCTGATGGACCTTTGTAGAATTGATTATCTCCAATGGTTACTCCATTTAATAAATTAGCTGTAATGATAACAGCGATAGTCGACAATAAAAGCTTGAGAATTAATTTCATGTTACATGTTAAATAAGAGGTTGTCTCATTGAGACAACCTCCATAAAATTATTTTCTTAAATCTAATTCAGCAATGATATTAGTTGCACCTCCTAATTTTTCTACAACCCAAAGTAAATAACGTACATCTAAGTTGATCGTACGATTTAAATCTTTATCAAATTTTATTTTATGACTTAAGGCTTCGTAATTACCATCAAATGCTAATCCGATTAATTCACCTTTTGCATTCATTACTGGAGATCCAGAATTTCCTCCAGTGATATCATTAGAGCTAATAAATGAAACAACGATATCTTTTGCTGTTGCATCTGCATATTGTCCATAATCTTTAGCCTTTGCTAATTCAATTAATTTAATTGGTGCGTCAAACTCATAATCACCTGCTTTGTATTTTTCTAATACACCTGATAAAGTACAAATGTGACTATATTTTACAGCATCTTTAGGAGAGTAAGATTTTACATTACCAAAACTTACACGCATAGTAAAGTTAGCATCAGGATACATTTTTTTACCCTTATTCATTTCTAAAATTCCTTTTAAATATGTTTTTCCTAATACAAAATTTTGGTTATTAAATTCAGTAAAAGCTTTTGCATATTTAGAACTGAAGTTGGCATTAAAAGCGCTAGCCATCATAAATGCAGGGTCTTTGTGTAAAGACGCTGTATCAGGATTTGCAATCATCGCGTCCCATTTGGCATTATCTAAAATAGCAGTTGTTGAAAACACGTAGTTTGAAAATGCCTCATAGGTTGATTTATTTTTTAAGTCGCCAAACTTAGCATTTAACATTGCATAATAGTTTGCAGGGTGTTGGGTAGCATCAATGTCATTATAAAATGCTTGTGTTACATAGGCTAATATGTTTTTATCGGAAATGATATTTTCTGATTTTATAAAATTTGTACGTGCTGTTTTAACAGCATCTACAACCTTTGCAATATCTTCTTTAGAAGCATCTTTTTTAGTTAAAACTGTTTCTAGCTTTTGTAATGAGGATGCGAATGAAATTAATGGAGAACCAAAAATTCCTTCTGTCATATAAACACGTTGTTTAGAATACGGACGCCAAGCGTCATAAATTTTTTGATAATCTGCAAAAACATTTTCAAATTCAGTTTTACCTTTTGCCCATGTTAAAAATGCGGCTTCGTTAGCTTGTTTTTCTTCATAAGTTTTAAATTTTAAAAGTTGTTTTGATTCTCCATCAAAAAACTTCCAGTAATTTGCAATGCCAGCATACGAACCAGCTAATTGTATTTTAACTGCTGGATCTTTTTTCATTTCTTCCAACATAAATTTCAAACGCGCATCACGTAAACTAACTAAGGATGGGTTCTCAATATCTGTTTTTAGTTTTACACCAAAGGATGTTTCATAACGATTTGTTCCACCAGGATAGCCGTAAATCATTGTATAATCGCCATCTTTAACGCCTTTGATAGAAACTGGCAATGAATATTTTGATTTTAATGGCACATTATCTGCAGCATACTCAGCAGCTTTTCCATCTTTATTTGTATAAACTCTAAAAATTGAAAAATCTCCTGTATGACGCGGCCATTCCCAGTTATCAGTGTCACCACCAAATTTACCAATACTTTCAGGAGGTGTTCCAACTAAGCGAACATCTTTATAACGCTCATAAACAAATAATAAAAACTGATTCGCTTTAAACATCGATGATACTCGGCCTTCATAACCAGTACCTTCAGTTTCTTTATTTCCCATTTCAGTTAAAATGGCAGGTAGTTTTTGTGTTAACTCGTTAGCTGGAATGTTTTTAATTTTTTCGTTTACTTTTTCTGTTACATCTAAAATTTTAATTAAAAACTGCGCGTGTACGCCTGGCGCGTATATTTCTTCAGCTTTTGATTTAGACCAAAATCCATCTCTTAAATAATTATGTTCTACAGAACTAGCTGCCGCTATAGCATTATAACCGCAGTGATGGTTTGTAAATATTAATCCTTCTTTACTTACAATTTCGCCGGTACAACCTCCGCCAAAAATAATGATGGCATCTTTAATACATGCTTGATTCATGCTGTACAATTGTTCTTTCGAAACTTTTAAGCCTCTTTTTACCATATCTGCGTATACTTGTTCTCCAAGTAGCATAGGTAGCCACATGCCTTCATCGGCCTTAACAATATTATTCGTTAAAAACGTAATAATAAAAATGGATGCGAAAATTTTTTTCATGTTTTGTTTTTTTTAATAAGTGTAGGTACAGTTTAGTTTATAGTTTAAGGGTTCAAAAATAGTAGAAATTCCCAATATATTTCGGTTTTTTAAATAATGCTTGTTGAATTTTATATTTAACGATTAGTGAGAATTTGTGTTGTTTATAAATTTTTACTGAGCAGTATTAGCTCCATTTATTTTTAGGAATAATGGTGCAGGTAAATCTTGAAATACAGCTTAATTCTTTAGCATCATTATATATTTTTATTTCCCAAACGTGATTTTTACCCTCTATATGTAAAGGCTTACAAATGCCTGTAACTTTTCCATTGAAAACAGCCTTTAAGTGATTGGCATTTATCTCAACGCCAACACCTATAAAAAGCTCTTGATTTACAACGAGTAATGAAGCAACGCTTCCAAGTGTTTCTGCTAAAACTACATTAGCCCCACCATGGAGCAGCCCGAAGGGTTGCTTTGTTCTCTCATCAACAGGCATTGTTGCTGTTAAAAAATCATCTCCGAAATCTGTGAATTCTATACCAAGAGTTTCGCCTAATGTGTTTTTGTTTAGTTCGTTTATCGCTTGTAAATTGGGAATGTTTTTCCAAATAGATGAATTCATGAGTAGCTATAAGTAAATTTTAAAAGTATGAATGTTGTTTTTATGCGAATAAGTAATTTGCCAATTGAAAGCTTCAATGATTTTTTTAATAAGCGAAAGTCCCACACCGAGGGACGCAGATGTTGAGGATTT
>JBILCJ010000045.1:0-12601 GCA_044353195.1 Bacteroidia bacterium
ATGTCTTAAAACAGCTATTTGTTTTAAGACTTGTTGATTATCGTGCTCATTATTTTTAAATGCCTTAGAACCATACGCTTTAAATAATTGCTCTTTCAATATTCTGTTATCAGAATACGTCATAAACGGTCCGTAGCTAGGATAATCTAAAGTAAATACCCATGCATTTTCTTTTCCTTTTTCGATGGCCGTAAGTTTAGCTGCTTCGATAATACCATCGGGCAAGCCTGATAAATCAGCTGAATTAGTAATTACCAATTCATACCCATTACTTTCAGCTAATACATTTTCGCTATATACTAATGACAAATGTGATTTTTCTTTATCAATGGCTCTTACTTTTTCTTTTTGCTCTGCATTTAATTTTGAACCATTCCGCACAAAACTTTTATAAGTTGTATTCAGTAAAGTATGTTGTTCTGGTGTTAACGTTAATGAATCTTTTGTAGTGTAGACTAATTCCACGCGTTTAAAAAGAGCGTCATTCAACATAATGTCATTTGAATAATCACTTAGCTTCGGAGATATTTCTTTGGCTAATTCCTGCATTTCTTTTGATGTTTCTGCAGAATTTAAATTAAAAAACGCGGAGCTTACTAATTCCATCAATCCACCCACTTTTTCTAAAGCTTCGATGGTATTTGAAAAATTAGGTGTTTCTTGATTATGAATAATCGCATCAACTTCTGCTAAACCTTGCTTAATGCCTTCTTCGATAGCAGGCAAAAAATGTTCAACTTTAATTTTATCAAAAGGATACGTATCAAAAGGCGTATTGAAATCAGAAAGAAAAGGATTGTTAGTCATGTGTTTTTAATTTGTCATTATTACAAACCAAAGATACACTTGAATCGTTAAGGATAGCAAAAAAATATCCTAATAAAACTAAAAAATAAAATTAAACTGTTACTCCTAATTTACTGACGTTTCTATAAAGAAAAGAAGTATAAATATGGCGACGTGCAAATCTACCTTGAGAATCGGCATTAATTAATTTCGAAAATGTGTTTTCGGGAACGCCGTAATATTCATATCCAGAACCATCTGTAAAATCGATACGTAAACGTTTACCTTTGTAATTAATATCTGCAATATTACTTGTAGTGGTTGTTTTGGTGTATTCTTCTAATGTAGCTGCAATTGTTTCGGGAGCAATACTCACTAAAAAATGATACGCTTCAATAACCAATTTACTTTTTTCTTCAGCGGCTAATTTAGCTTCTTCGTTATCTTGAATTTTATCAGGATGAAATTCTTTCATGAAATTACGATAAATGCTTTTTAATTCACTTAACGTAACTGCTTTATCAACTCCTAATAATTTACGGTATTCAATAACTTTTCTCATGTTTTTAAACTATTTTGCAAAGCTACGTCTTTTTTTACTGAATAAAAAATCTATATCATCGACTAAAGAAAACATAAACCTCTATTAATAGTAATTCTTGGCTGGATAGGTGTCCATCATTAACTGAAGCGTTTCATTGATGTTATTAGCTTTAACAATTGGATTCGTGTTTTTTTGTATATACCATTTCTCAATAATATCGGCAAATTGCTCATCCACATCTTCTAATACACACACACCCATTTTTTTTAATGCCGCTGCATTGCATTGTTGCTCATAATGATTCTTAATGGGGATACTAATGAGCTTTTTCTTTAAATACAAAGCCTCTGCAGGTGTTTCAAAACCACCTCCTGTTATTAATCCATGACAGGTTAATAAACTTTTGTTAAACAACAATTGATTCACTGGATAATAGGTGATATTATTTTCAGTTCTAATTGTTTCAACGTCAGCTAAAAACCAATGAAATTGAATGTCTGTTAATTTATTAAAGGCCTCTAATAAACAATGTGGCTGAAAAGACGGCAAATAAACGGTTACATGTTTTAAATCTTGTACTTCCGCGTTAATAAATTCTTCTTTTATTACTGGTGGTAGAATAAATTTATCATACGCATCAAAATGAAATCCAATATGATTCGTAGCATGCGCGTAATGTTTTAAAATTGTTTCACCTACTACACTTTTATTCTCAGGGCGTGGCGTTAAATCAGATTGAAAACTAGCTTGATGTCCTAATTGAACAGAAGGTAATTTTTTTAATTTACAAGCCAAAGATGTTACAAAATCAAAATCATTTATGATGACATCATACTGTTCTAGGGGCAATGATTTCGCATCCTTATACATCATAAACGGTTTAATATTTTTGATGACATCAAAATAATTAAGTCCACCACATTTACTGTAATGTAAACTACAACCTTCACTTCTGTATTTAATAGGTAAAGAAGAATCTAAATTTGCATTGTTACCACTTAAAAAAAAATCAACTTCTCCAAACTTTTTTAAATATGGATATAATTGTTGCGCTCTGCTAATATGACCGTTTCCAGTAGCTTGTATGGCATAAAATATGTTCATGAATATTAAATTTAAGATGCTAAAATTTTAGAGACAATATCTTGTTGTTTAAAATTATCTTTGAGGTAAATCAAGTTTTCAAAATTTTGATCGTAATTAAAGATTTCCCATTTACCATCATTGTATTCTAACGCGGTTAAATTTTCAACCCAATCGCCGCTATTTAAATAGGTAACAGTGCCTTTTTCATTAGTAACGTGTTTTATCTGTGGCATGTGAATATGACCACAAACAACGTAATCGTAATTTTTTTCAATGGCTAATTCAGCTGCGGTACTTTCAAAATCATTGACAAATGCAACCGCTTTTTTCACACCATCTTTTACTTTTTTAGAAAAACTCATTTTATCACGTCCTAATAATTGTAAAAACCAATTAATAAAACGATTGATCAGAATCAATAAATCATAGCCTTTTCCTCCGAGTTTTGCCAAAAATTTGGCATATCCTTTTGTACTCGCATCAAATACATCGCCATGAAAAAACCAAGCTGTTTTGCCATCTAAATCCATCAATAATTTATCTACAATCTCAAAATTACCTAATTGTAAATCGGTGTATTTTCTAAGCATTTCATCATGATTTCCTGTAATATAATATACGTGTGTACCAGTACTCGACATTTTTAAAATTTGTCTTAATACATCCATATGTGAAGAAGGAAAATAACTTTTACTGAAATTCCACATATCAATAATATCTCCGTTGAGTACTAATGTTTTGGGATTAACAGTTTTAAGGTAGTGTAATAGTTCTTTTGCGTGACAGCCAAATGTACCTAAATGAACATCGCTGATAACTAAAGTTTGTAATTCTCTTTTACTATACATGATTAGTTTTTTCAAATGTACTGTCACATGATTAACTAAATGTTTTTTTCTTATTAAGGAAAGGAAAAGAAATACATCTCAAAGCTATCAAATTGTTAAGCCAAGTTTCTGTAGTTTGAAAAAAATAATCATTTTATCATGAAAAATAATAAATAAGTAAAGTATTCTTTTAATTTTGTAATACGACCATTAAAATCAAATTATGAAAAACACTTTGAATATCATAGCGTTTATTAGCATGTTAACTTTGCAGTTAATTTCATCTGACCTAATTTCTCAAACAACATCAAAGAGAATAAATTATAGTAAACATCCCTATTGGATTGAAATGATGAATGACCCTAAGGCAAATTACTTTGAAACAGTAAAAGCCTATGAACAATTTTGGCAAAATAAAAAAATACCATTGGAAGAAGACGATATCATAGGTCAAACAAAAAAAGAACCGACAAAAAATAATTTTCTATCCAAATGGTTTAAATCAAAAGAAGAAAGAGAAGAAGAAGAAATTAAGAAATACAGCTTCGAAATTAAAAAGTTTAAACATTGGAAATTAAAAGTAACGCCATTTGTTCAAGAAGATGGTACTATCCTAGATGCTGATGAACGTTTAAAATTATGGCAAAACCAACAACATTAATTTTTTAAAGAAAATAAACATGAAAGTAAACTATATACTATTACTCGCCATACAGTTCACATTATTCACAATGTGTTTTTCGCAGCCTGCCAGTTCATGGAAAACAACAGGACCAACACTATTTCCAACTGATATTAGCGGGCAAATAAATGGGATTGGACGTGTAAGTCAAATAAAGTTCCATCCCACAAATCCCAATAAAATGTATGCTGTAAGTGCATCGGGCGGATTATGGATAAGTTCTGACACAGCTACAACTTGGAAAAAAACAGGTACTGATAAATTGCCACAATCGGCGTGTGCCTCAATTTGCATTGATCAAACCAACGATAATATTTTATACTTAGGAACAGGCGACGCAAATTATTACGGTACAGATTTCGGAGTTTGGAAAAGTATTGACGGAGGCTTGAATTGGCTACAATCCACAACTGGAATGGGAAATAGATTAGCCATTGAAATATTGATGGATCCAACCAACGCTAACGTTTTAGTTGCTGCTACAGATAATGGAATTTATAGAACAACGAATGCTGGTGCAAATTGGACCTTAGTAAAAACAGGAGGTGATTTTCAAGATATGCAATTAAAACACGGTACAACAAATACACTATTTGCCGTAACCTCATCACAATTTTGGAAATCAAACGACTTTGGTTTAACCTGGACTCAAATTACTGCAGGTGTTGTCATTCCTGGAGGTGGCAGTGGAAACGGCATGCGATTGGCATTAAGTGCTGCTAATCCTAATGTTGTTTACATTGGAATGATTAAAGATGAAGGAACTATTTTGAAATCAATAGATGGAGGTAATACGTTTACGACTGTATACAACAATCCCTCACAAAGTTTAGTTGGTTATGATGCAACAGGCGGCGGGCAGGGCAATTATAATTTTAGTATGACAGCTGATCCAACCGATGCCAATACTGTTTTTGTAGTTGCACACGTTGTTTGGAGAAGCACAGACGGTGGTATTACATGGACGAAACTTACAGATTGGTGGGCACAATTGCATACTGATATGCATGAAATTAAATTTCATCCAACGTATACAAATAAATTGTTCAATAGCAATGATGGCGGTGTTTGGTTAAGTAATGATGATGGTGATAATTGGTTTCCAAAATGTGATAGCTTAAGTGCTACAGAAATATATCATGCTGCTCAGAGTCCAATTAAGAGAGATATGATTAGTATTGGAACACAAGATAATGGTGAATTGTTTTATGCTTCAAACACATGGAAAACAAACCGTGGTGGCGATTGGGGTTCGAGAGCATCATTTGATTACCAAACAAATAATGTAGTGTATTATCATGGTAATGGAAATAGACGTGTTGTCACAGGATCTGAAGTAAGTTATAACCTACCATTTACAGCTACAGATAACATTGTTTTAGAATTCACAAAAAAAATACCGAACCTTTGTTTTTCTGGCGAACAAGATGTTTGGCGTACAACTGATTTAAATAATACAAGTCCAACATGGACGAAAATTTCAAACTTTAATCAAAAAGTAATGGCGATACATTCTTCGCCAAAAGATTCAAATTTATTATATGTAATAACCGCGGCAGGAAAAATTTACAGAAGTGACAATGCTTTATCTGCCACTCCAACGTTTACAAACTATAATACGCCAGCAGGTACAAGTATAGTTGCCAACATTGCAAGTATTAAAACAAATTCAAATGTTGTCTACATTTCTTGCGGTAATAAAATATATCGTTCTGCAAACAAAGGCGCTACTTGGACAAACGTTACTCTAACCTTACCAACCATTAATATTTTAAAAATATACCACGATGAATTTAATGCTAACGAAGCTATGTATGTGTGCAATGCCAGTGGAGTTTATTATAAAGAATTAACAATGTCATCGTGGACAAGCATTACCTACAATTTACCAACCATTGCCCCTATTCGAGATTTTATGTTTTACAACGCAGGCAATGCTGCTAGTTTATTAAGAGTTGGTTATTACGGACGAGGTGTTTGGGAACTACCAATTAATACAAGTATGCCTCCTGCTCCTATTTTCAATGCTAGTACTAAAAGTATTTGTGCAGGTCAAACGGTTACGTTTACAGATCTTAGTATTGGAACACCCACTCCAACTAGTTGGAATTGGAATTTTCCTGGTGGAACACCATCAACCTCAACCTTACAAAATCCAGTCATTACCTATTCAGCATCTGGTATGTATAATGTAAGCTTAACTGTTTCAAATGTAAATGGACCAAATACGTTGACAGAAACAGCTTATATCAACGTTGTAACACCTCAATCTTTGCCATTTTCAGAAGGGTTTTCATCAACTGTAACTCCATTCAATTGGGAGAATATTGATAAAGGAAATGATGGCGTTATCTGGCAACATAGCAATACAGTTGGTGGTTTTGGATTAAGTACAGCTTCCGTATTTTTTGATAATTACAATAACGATGTTAATCGCAAACGTGACGAACTTAGATCACCAAAATTTAATTTCACATCAGCCATTCATCCAAAATTATTTTTCGATAGAGCCTATGCGCGCTATAGTGGGGCTAATACAGATACCTTAGCAGTGCTAGTTTCAACAGACTGTGGCGTTACATTTACTGAAATTTATAATAAAGGAGATATTCAATTAGCAACAGCTCCAGATGAAACTGCGGCAATCTTTGTACCAAATTCTTCACAATGGGAAACTGACACTGTTGACTTAATTACATATGCAGGACAACCCAACGTCATCTTTGCTTTTCAAAACAGAGGATTTTATGGTCAAGCAATTTATTTAGATAATATAAACATTGTGAGTCCTTTAAATACGGGGATAACCGATGCTGATTTACAAACTACCTATCACGTGTTTCCAAATCCTACAACTGGAAAAATTAATATTGTTGTTAACTCGGTGAATAGTGAAAATTACACATTGGATATTTATAACGCCATTGGTCAAATCATTCAGAGTGAAAACATTACTCAATTAACTAAAGAAATGAAAAAAGAAATAAACTTAGGTGCATTTGGAAAAGGATTATATATCATTAAATTGACAAGTTCAAGTCATTCAAAAAGTACAAAAATTATTGTAGAATAATGTCTATTCGTTACTCTACAATAATGTCGTATTGATATAATAGTTTTTCTAAATCTTGCATTAAAAATTTAGCTTTTTTAATTTGGTTATTTTCAGGGTTGATTGAAAAGTTGTGAGAGCTAGTAAAATCAACGGTTGCGATGTTTGTTTGAGAAAAATGAGCTTCTAACAAATCACAGTTAATCAATTTACTTTTACTTAAATCAGCCAACGTGAAGTTAACGTGATGCATTTTACAGTGATCAAAAACACTTTTATTTAATTTCTTTTTATCAAATGAAGCATAATCTAAATTACAATGTTTACAAAAAACAGTAAAAGCAAAATCTTTAGCTTGAGAAAAATTAACACCTAATAATTTACAATCTAAAAAACTAACATCTTGTATCATACTATTATTGACAACACAATTACTTAAGTTACAATTTTTAAAAGAACAGTTGATAAAGGTTAATTGAGAGATATCAGAAAGTACACAATTGACAAATTCACAATTTTCATAATGATCTCGTTCAGATTTTGATTGTAAAAAATTTATGTTAGAAATGATTTCAGAATATGTATTTGCTGTGTGCATATTTATAAAACTTTAAAATTACTTGACGTTACCCATCAATTTTTTGATGAATGGAGAAATTACAATCAATAAAACACCAGCTATGAATGCGTAAATGGCAAGCTCTTTATAACCATCTGCATAAATTGTAAGCTTCTCCATGTTTGTAGAATTTTCTGAAGCTTCTGCAATATTAGCGCCTAATAATCCCGCAAAATATTGACCATAAGCACTTGCTAAAAACCACATACCCATGATAACACCTTGTAGTTTTTGAGGTGATAATTTCGTCATGACAGACGTTCCAATTGGTGATAAACATAATTCTCCAAAGGTTATGATAAACCAACCAAACGTGAATAAATTTAAAGAAGTAATTCCATTTGCATCACTCAAAAACTTAGTGTAATAAAATACATAAAAACCAAGTGCAAGAAATACAAAACCTAAACCGAATTTTACAATGGTATTTGGTTCGTACTTCCTTTTATGCAAAAACAACCATAGCAAACCTAATGGTGTTGCGAAAATGATAACGAATAATGAATTGGATGAATTATTAACGCCATTTGGATCCAAATTGAATCCTAACAAATTATGGTTTAAATTTTCTGCAGCAAAAAAGCTAAGTGAGCCTCCACTCTGCTCAAAAAATGCCCAAAAAATGATTGAAAAAAACATGAATAAAACGGCCGCAATAATTTTTTTATTTTCTGCAACTGAAAAGTTTTTCATTTCATACAAAACGTATAACAATGAAGCAGGTCCGATTGTGTACATAAAATAATCGGTATATTCTGTTTTAGAAACCATGGCCATAATAAGTGGAATAGCTAAAATAGAACCCACACAGGTGATGATTTCTAAACGCTTTCGGTAACTTGGATCTTTATCTAATAAAGGTGATAAACCAATTTGTCCTAATTTTTTTTGAGTTTGAGAAAACGTTAATAGACTTATAATCATAAAAATAGATGAAATACCAAATGCAATATTCCAACGCAACTCTTCAGCAATTACTGTTGATAGCATTTCACCTTTACCAATGGCAATGCATAAATATCCACCAAAAAAAGCACCTGCATTTACACCAGCGTAAAAGAGCATAAAACCAGCATCTACTCTACCATCTCCTTCTTTATACAAATTACCAACCATGCTGGAAATATTTGGTTTAAAAAAACCTGTTCCAATAATATTAAAGGCTATTCCTAAAAAGAAAAAATCTTTTGGATTAATCGCTAATAAAACGCTTCCAACAATCATTAATAATCCACCCCAAAATAAAGAACGTCTTTTACCTAAAATTTTATCTGCTAATAAACCTCCTATAAATGTGAAGGCATATACAAAAGCTTGTGTAGCACCATATTGAAGGTTTGCTGTTACTTTATCAAAATCAAGTTGATTAACCATAAAGAAGGCTAACATTCCTCTCATTCCATAAAAACTAAAACGCTCCCACATTTCACTAAAAAACAAAGGCCAAATTTGTTTTGGATATTTACCTTTAAAATTTTGTATGTCGTCGATTGCTAAATGTTGTTCCATAAGTGTTCAATTATTCAGTTTAATAAAAAAACCTCTCTAATGACTCAGAGAGGTTTTTAATGTATTGTATTATCAAAATTATCTAACGCCGTGCATCATTTTTAAAATAGGCTTGCTTAAAGCAATCATGACAACGCCTAAAACAATTACAAATCCTGCAATGGTAGCAAAAATTGCAAATGCCCCTAATGCTTCTACGTATGCTGATACGAAACCACCAATAATGTTGGCTACAAATGTTGCTAACATCCAAACTCCCATCATTAGAGATGCTAGTTTAACAGGTGCTAATTTAGTTACAACAGATAATCCAACTGGGGATAAACACAATTCTCCTAACGTATGAATTAAATAAGTCATTACTAACCAAAATAAACTTGCCTTAATGGTGATATCTTGATTGTCGCCACCTCTTTCTGAAACGGCACCAAGCATAAAGAAAAATCCAATGCCTAATAAAATCATTCCCAAGCCCATTTTAACAGGTGTTGTTAATTTCTTACCAAGATTACTTGTCCAAAAAATAGAAAACAATGGCGCTAGAGCTACAATAAATAATGGGTTAACAGACTGAAACCAAGATGTTGGAATTTCAAAACCAAATACAGTTCTATCGATGAATTTATCAGTATATAAACTTAATGATGATCCTGCTTGCTCAAAACCTGCCCAAAAGAATATCACGAACGCCGTTAAAATAAAAATAACGGTAACTCTTTGCTTTTCTTCTTTTGTTAAAGGTTTTTCTGGATCAGCAACTTTATTCTCTAAATCAGCACTTGCTTTTTGTTTAGCTGGAGATTCGCCTATGTTACCAAGGTATTTTTTAGCCATTGTGTTAAATAACACTTGACCTAATAACATTCCTAAACCAGCAATTAAAAATCCATATTTATAACCATAAGTTAAAATCTTACCAGTTTCATCTTTTGTTGCAAATAAATTTTCAGCAAATAAACCAATAACTAAAGGAGCTATGAATGCACCTAAATTTATACCCATATAAAAAATTGAAAAAGCAGAATCTCTTTTTGGGTCGTTAGCGGAATATAACCTTCCTACAATTGTAGAAATATTTGGTTTGAAAAATCCGTTACCAATAATTAATAAAAACAATCCAATATAAAGTCCAGTTTGAGTATTTATTCCAAATAAAACAAACTGAGCAATCATCATGGTGATACCACCAATGGTTATAGCGTTTCTTTGACCTAAGTATTTATCTGCTAACCAGCCACCAATTAATGGAGTAAAGTAAACGAAACCGGTAAAAAAACCATAAATTAAAGAAGCTGATTGCTCGTTAATACCCAATCCACCTTCTACTAAAGATTTTGTAAGGTATAAAATTAATATACCTCTCATTCCATAATAAGAAAATCGCTCCCACATTTCTGTGGCAAATAATAAATATAATCCTTTTGGGTGACCTTTTGTTGCTACCGTTTCTTCCATAATTTTAATGACTAGTTTTTATTTATTTAAAGTTCTAAAATACCATTTTTTACCATAATTAACAATTTAATCAAACTATTAATCAAAAAAAATCCCCTCGTTTCACAACGAGGGGATAGATTTTAAATGGTATTATATAACTATGATAGTTTTACGTTTACTGCATTTAATCCTTTTTTACCTTCTTGAATATCGAAAGTTACTGTGTCATTTTCTCTGATTTTGTCAGATAAACCTGTTACGTGTACAAAGTACTCTTTTCCTGATTCGTCCTCTTTAATGAAACCAAATCCTTTTGTTTCGTTAAAAAATTTTACTGTTCCTGTGCTCATTTTATTATTTTAAAAATTATTAATAAACAAATATACATTATTTATTTATCAAAGTCAAATAATTTTAATTTATTAAATAATGTTTTTTTGCCTCGGGCATAAATGCCTTCAATGCTTTAATGCGAGTTTCATCACTTGGATGAGTACTCAAAAACTCTAAAGGTTTCACCCCATTGTTTGCCGATGCCATGCGTTCCCAAAACGCAATAGCTACTTCTGGGTTATATCCGCCCATTGCAGCAAAAATTAAACCCATTTTATCTGCCTCTGTTTCGTGACTTCTGCTGTATTTCAACATACCTAAATTTGTTGTTAATCCATACGCTTGTTGAAACACAGACTGCGTTAATTGAGGTTTTTGCTGCATCGCAGTAGATAAAATAGCGCCTCCAAACTGCACCATCATTGCCTGACTCATTCGTTGATTTCCGTGGCCAGCAATGGCATGAGCTATTTCATGTCCCATAACAATGGCCAAACTAGCTTCATCCTGCGTCACAGGCAAAAGACCTGTATAAACAACTACTTTACCGCCAGGCATGCACCAAGCATTCACAACATTTTCTTCAACAACATTGAATTCCCATTTAAATCCAGCTAATTGATTACTTAACCCTTTTTCGGCATAGTATTTTTCAACTGCTTTCTGGATTTTTATTCCAACATTTCTTACCAAGATCGTGTTTTTATGATATCCTGGCAAAGTTTGGTGTTCTTTTAAAAACTGATCATACTCGGTTAAACTCATCGCGATCATTTCTGATTCTGGTATTAAATTTAAAGAGCGACGACCAGTTATGGCATTTTTTTGGCAAGCAAAAAAAATAAACCCACATGCGCTTATTAAGATACTAATTTTTTTCATTTTAAAATTAATTGATTTCAGCACTCAAGCCTTTTTCTAACAGTGTTTCGCATATTGGTTTTAATGCTTTTAGTGAACCTGTTTTTACCTCGCACTTTCCATTGTAATGAACTATCCTTGCGCATTGTTCTGCTTGAATCGCATCGTGTTGACAATATAACATCAGGCATTCAATTACCCATTCAAACGTATTGACATCATCATTAAATAAAATAATGCGATTCAATTTTTCTGTTTGAGATTTAACTTCGACAAGTTCAGCTGTTTCAGTCAAATTACATAAAATCATAGTTTAACTTTTATTTGTTTAAATATTGAGTTGCTTCTGTTCCGTACAATTTTTTACCATCTTTATAGACACTAATAAAGGAATCAGAAATACCAAGTAAAATAGCTTCGTCCCTTAATTTTTTCGCAAAATTAATATCATTAAAATTACCGATTGTATAAATATATAATTCATTGATAATGATTGCATTTACAGGCCATGTTTTAATATTTAGGAACGATGCGGCCACTTCATTTGGTACTTGATTCTTATAAGCACCAATTTGTACTCTGTAAGAGATTCCTGAATCGTCAGATTTAACACCATTTTCAGCAGTTGGGGTTGGACCAGATTGAACACCATTTGTAAAAGGTTGTATTTTATTAGGATCTGAAGTTACATTTGTTTGAATTGGCGATGGCGTTTGAATCAATGAAGGTGATTGAATAGCAGCTTCAGGAAATACGATTGGGTTTTGTGTTTCCATTTTTACATTCACATTATCAGCTTGTATCTTTTTACCTTCTGTAAAAGGTATTCGCTTAGAATTGTAATAAGCTGTAACAAATGCGTCTT
>JBILCJ010000213.1:0-3617 GCA_044353195.1 Bacteroidia bacterium
TTAATATCTTTTATATAAAAACAAACTCACTATGAGTATTTTTATTATTTTTGCTACGCTAAAATTTTAAGTAAACACAATTAAATTAAAATAATATGTCAGCACAAACCTCAAATGAAATAGCACACGAAAGTATGTTTGAAGCCGTATTGGCTCGCTTAGATGTTGCTTCAAAGTTAATGAACATGTCAGAAGACGTTGCCACTATACTTCGTAGCCCAATTAAACAAGTAAAAGTAAGTTTACCAGTTATGATGGATAACGGAAAAATTCAAGTATTTGAAGGTTACCGTATTGTGCATTCAACCGTATTAGGACCATCTAAAGGTGGTATCCGTTATGCGATGGATGTTAATCAAGATGAGGTTATGGCTTTATCAGCATGGATGAGTTTTAAATGTGCCGTAGCAAACTTACCATATGGTGGCGCTAAAGGTGGCATTAAATGTGATCCACGTACAATGAGTGTTGGTGAATTAGAGCGTATGACACGTGCATATGCATCTTCTATGAAAGATGTATTTGGTGTAAATAAAGATATTCCAGCTCCAGATATGGGTACAAGTGGAAGAGAAATGGCTTGGATATTAGATGAATTTAATAAAGTTACAGGCGAAGATAGCCCAGGTGTTATTACTGGTAAACCAATTGTAATTGGTGGTTCTTTAGGTCGTGATGCAGCTACAGGAAGAGGTGTAATGGTAAATACATTAGCAGCTTTGAAGAAAATGGGTTTAAACCCTAAAGAAGTTACAGCAGCTGTTCAAGGTTTCGGAAATGTTGGTTCCCATGCCGCTCGTTTGTTAGCTGAGCAAGGAATTAAAATTGTTGCTATTGGAGATCATACTGCTACTTTTTATAATGAAAAAGGAATTGATATTAATGCAGCTTTAGAATTTGTTTCTAAAAACAATAGAGTATTAAAAGGATTTACAGGAGCTACTGAAATAGGTTCAAATGATATTTTAACTTGTAAGTGTGATGTTTTAGTTCCTGCAGCTTTACAAAATGTAATTACTGAAGAAATTGCTCACGGTATTCAAGCTAAATTAATTGTTGAAGGTGCAAACGGACCAACTATGCCAGAAGCTGATGCTGTATTGAATGATAAAAAAATCATTGTAGTTCCAGATATTTTAGCTAATAGTGGCGGTGTTACTGTTTCTTATTTCGAATGGGTACAAAACAAAGCTGGTTATTACTGGTCAGAAAATGAAGTAAATACTAAGCATGATGAAAAAATGGAAATAGCATTTGCTGATGTATGGAACAACGCTTCTATATTTAAAACGTCTATGCGTATTGCTGCTTATATTACAGCTTTACAAAAAATTGAGCAAGGTGTTAAATTAAAAGGTAACTACTAATCATAAATCTACATAATTTAAAAAGCCTGTAAGAAAATTTCTTACAGGCTTTTTAAGTTTATAAATAAATGGTAGAATATAAATTTGGATTAATCTTCTTGATTAAAATCACGAGCTCGTTTAATTCTTCGTTCTTTAATATTAAATAGTTCAATCATCATGGCAAATGCCAATGCTATGTAAGCGTAGTTTTTATTTAATTCAATATGCTTACTTTCTTCGATGGTGGTATTATAACAATCAATTAAAGCTTCTGCTATCAATATCCCACCAATAACAAGCAGAAATGAAAGTGCAATCATTTTTATACCTGGATTCTTATTGATAAAATCAGCAACTACTCCTGAAAATAAAATCATTAAAACCATTGATATAACAACCGCTGAAACCATAATTAAAATTATACCAGATAAGCCAACAGCAGCTAATATACTATCAAAAGAAAACACAAAATCAATGATGATAATTTGCATGATGATTGCATTAAATGTTGACTTTCCTTTTTTTCCAGGACCAATATCATCATCATGACTATGAATGTGTTCGTGTATTTCTTTAGCCGTTTTGTATAATAAGAAAACACCTCCACCTAATAAAATCAAAGCCTTACCTGAAACGCCGTAAGCACCAAGATGGAAAAACGGATCTTTTAAGCCTGCAATCCAACCAATGCAAAACAGTAAAATGGTTCTAACAACTAATGCCAATAAAAGTCCAATTGTACGTGCATTACCTTGTTGTTCTCTTGGTAATTTATCTACGGCTATTGAAATAAAAATGATATTATCAATTCCTAAAACAATTTCTAATACTGTAAGTGTAAGTAAGCTAATCAGTCCATTTAAGGATAATAAAGCGTTGAAATCGTTGGCCCAGCTGTGCATAGTTTTTATTATAAAATGTAAATATAATCGCTTTTTAAGTTCTATCCTAAAAAATATATTAGTTGAAAATCAACAACTTGTATTTATTTAGTACTATGCTTAACATAGTACTAAATAAATAATGTATCTTTGTGTTGTAAACTAAAAAAGAGTTAAATAATAAGCTTTTCGTAAAAACAAATAGTATGATACAGACAGAGAATGCAAAAGCACAAATGAGAAAAGGCGTTTTAGAACTTTGTATTCTTTCTATCCTTTCTCAAGGTGAAGCATATCCAACTGAAATAATTGAGAAATTAAAAAAACAAAAATTGGTGGTTGTAGAAGGTACGTTATACCCGTTGTTAACGCGTTTAAAAAATACTGATTTGCTTACTTATCGATGGGAAGAAAGCAATTCGGGGCCTCCAAGAAAATATTATTTTTTAACCAAAGCAGGTAAAACATATCTAAGTGATTTACAAAGTTCTTGGTATGATATGGTCAGTAGTGTCAATAAAACAATTCAAAATAGTAAATAAATTAGTTCATAAATTATAATAACATGAATAAAACAGTAACCATAAATATCAGCGGAATTATTTTTCATATTGAAGAAGACGCCTACCTAGTTTTAAATAATTATATTTTAGCCATTAAACGTTACTTTAAGCAGAGAGAAAGTGGTGAAGAAATAATGAGCGATATCGAATCTCGTATTGCTGAAATGTTGCAATCGAAAACAAGTGCCATGAAGCAAGTTGTTTTAATGAGTGACGTGGATTTTGTCATGCAAAGTATGGGTCAGCCTGAAGAATTTGCTGACGACCAATCCAATTTAAATTCATCCAACTCTCAAGAGGATCAAACAGATAATGCCGTTCAACATCAAAAGAAACGCATGTATAGAGATGCAGATAATAAAGTTCTTGGAGGGGTGTGTTCGGGCATAGGACATTATTTTGGATTTGACCCTGTGTGGTTAAGAGTTGCTTTAGCATTATTATTGTTTTTTGCAGGAACAGGCTTTTTAATTTACATCATATTATGGATTGCTATTCCAGAGGCAAAAACTACGGCCGAAAAGTTAGCGATGAAAGGCGAGAAAGCTGATATTAATAATATTTCAAAAGCTGTAGCAGAGGAAGTAGAGCAATTAAAAAAGCGCATGGAAAAATATGGGGATGAATTTAAAGATATGGCTCATAAGAATAAACATGTTCCAAGAAATGTAGCAGAAAAAATTGTTGATTTTATTTCGGATGTGTTATTGAATATTGGAAAAGTATTATTAAAAATAGTTGGTGTTTTTCTGATCATCATTGGAGTTGTTTTTTTTCTCGGTTTATTTAGTTCTGTATTCGGTTTATCATTTATGTTGGATAGT
>JBILCJ010000046.1:0-12553 GCA_044353195.1 Bacteroidia bacterium
AATTGGAGATGAACCTGTTTCAAATACGATCTGGGGATTAGACTATCAATATAGAACTGATGCACCTTTTTTAACACGTCTTATTGATAAAATTCCACTTATTAATACTAAGGAAATGAGTAGTATTACCACTCAAGGAGAATTTGCACAACTCATTCCTGGCAATGCTAAAGCCATTGGTAAAAATGGAAATTCTTATGTTGATGATTTTGAAGGAAGTGTTTCTCTTATTGATTTAAAAAGTCCAAGTGCCTGGTCATTAGCTAGTATTCCGCAAGGTCAGCCGTCTTTATTTCCAGAAGCAATATATAATGATGATAAAAAAGCTGGAATTAATAGAGCTGTGTTAAGTTGGTATAACATCGATCCTATTTTTTACGGAATACAAAATACAAGTATAAAACCAGCGAACATTACAAAGGAAACCTATAGTAATAATTTCATGCGTCAAGTTTTAGAGCAAGAATTATTTCCAAGTAAACAACCTGTTAATGGACAAGCTGTTGTATTATCCGTTTTAGATTTAGCTTATTATCCATCAGAAAGAGGACCTTACAATTATGATGTTGAACCAATAGGTGGTATTTCGCAAGGTATTGTAAAAACTGGACCAAAAACGGGAAGATTAGCAAGTCCTGAAACACGCTGGGCTGGTATCATGCGAAGATTAGAAACGAATGACTTTCAATCAGCTAATATTGAATATGTTCAATTTTGGATGATGGATCCATTTAATAGCGATTATAAAAGCACAACCTATCCCGATATGGATGCTGCAAATCCTCCAAGTGGTGAGATGTTTATTAATTTAGGTAATATAAGTGAAGACATCGTAAAAGATGGTAAATTGTGTTACGAAAATGGATTACCTGGTGCACCAGGAGGTGCAAACGCAGGATTACCTGTAATTTCATCTAATATAGGTGTATCACCATTGTTACCTCCGGTTGTAAATGCATTTGTAAATGACGTTAACGACAGACCATATCAAGATGCAGGTTATGACGGACTTACAAACGATGATGAAAAAATTAAATTTGCTCCGTTTATTACTGCATTAAGCGCCTACTCAAGTTCAATAACTGCTGAAACTATTACAAATGATCCAAGTTCTGATAAATACCATTTCTTTAGAGGAAGCGATTACGATGCCTTAAGCACCGAAGAAGGAAACACATTATTTAGATACAAGAAATACACAAATCCAGAAGGAAACTCGCCAACTGAAAGCCAATATCCAGATGCTGGTATTCCGAGTTCAGCTACAAATAATCCTAATATTGAAGATGTAAATAGAGATAACACATTAAATGAAACTGAAAATTATTACCAATATCGAATAAAAATATCTCCAAATGACCTTAATCCATCTAACGTAGGAAATAATTTTATCGTTAATGTTTTACAGGGAACCGCTGATGTTGGTGGTGTTCAAAAATCTGTAAATTGGTATCAATTTAAAGTTCCAGTTACTCAATTTGAAGCTGCTTATGGATCAATTGAAGGATTTAATTCAATCCGTTTCATGCGTGTATTTATGAAAGGTTTTGATAAACCTGTTGTATGTCGTTTAGCTCGTATGGAATTAGTAAGAAGTGATTGGAGAAGATATGCTTTTGATTTGCAAAAACCTGGTGAATATATTGCAAATGATGATAACACAACAAGCTTTGATGTCTCTGCGGTTAGCTTACAAGAAAACGGAGGAAAAACACCTATTAATTATGTTATACCTCCTACTATCAGTCAACAACAAAATATCCAATCCACAAATCTAGTATTATTAAATGAGCAAGCACTTTCGTTACGGGCATGTAATTTAAAAGATGGAGATAGTAGAGCTATTGTAAAATCAACTGATTTAGACGTTCGATCATTTGGAAAATTAAAACTTTACATGCATGCTGAAAAATTAAATAATGAGCCATTAAATGACGGAGATGTATCAGTATTTGTAAGGTTAGGATCAGATTTTAATAATAATTATTATGAATATGAAATTCCAGTTAAATTAACACCACCTGGCGTATATGATGGTAATAACGAAAATGACCAACTAACGGTTTGGCCTAATGACAATGAATTTGTTATTGATTTTGACGCTATTACAGGCGCAAAATCTCAAAGAAATGCAGCCGTTGGTAACGATTTAGTGTTAATGCAAAAACCATTTACCGTTGATAATGGTAAAAATAAAATCACGGTTGTTGGAAATCCAAATTTAGCTACCCTAAAAAATATCATGATTGGTATTAGAAATCCAAAAGATAATGGTTCATTGCCAAAATGTGTAGAAGTGTGGATAAATGAATTGCGATTGACTGATTTTACGAATAAAGGTGGCTGGGCGGCTACAGGAAGGGTTCAGGCAAAATTAGCAGATTTAGGACAAGTCTCGATTGCATCTACTTATAGTAAGCCATTTTTTGGAAGTATTGAGAAAAAAATTAGCGAACGAAGTAGAGAAACAAATTTTCAATGGGACGCAACAAGTACATTTCAATTAGGGAAATTTTTTCCAGCAAAATGGAAACTTAATTTACCATTTTATTACGCTTACGGACAAACATTTATTACTCCACAGTTCAATCCATACGATCCAGATATTAAAATAGATAATCCTAACATTCCAGAAGCTCAGGCTAAGCAAATTAAAAAAAATGCGCAAGACTATACAGTTCGAAAAGGCTACAATTTTTCAAATGTAAATATTGGCGGATTAAAAAAAGAAGGTGCCACTGCGATGCCATGGGATGTAAAGAATTTTTCTGTAACTTACGCTTATAACGAAATATATAGAAGAAACGTTAATATTGAACATAGCATCATTAAAACCTACAGAGGTGCATTATCCTATAATTACAGTGTTAATGCAAAAGCATGGACACCTTTTAAAAAAACAAAATCTAAATTATTAAATAATAAATGGTTTGCTTTAATAAAAGATTTTAATATTACTCCATTACCAAGTCGTTTAGGATTTAATTCAGATGTAAACCGTTCTTATAGCGAATTACTAAACAGAGACATTACAAGTTTTTATACAGGAAGTGATTTAAACTTAACTAAAACGCAATACAATAAAACGTTTACCATATCAAGAAATTATGACTTTCAATGGAATTTCACAAAGAACTTGAAATTTGATTTCACAGCAAATAATGATGGTAGAATTCTTGAGCCATATGATAAAATTGATACCAAAGAAGAACGAGATACCATTAAACAAAATATATTAGCCTTAGGAACAACAACTAGTTACAGACATCAATCCAACTTAAATTACCAAATACCAATAAATAAAATTCCTATTTTTGATTTTGTAACAGCAAGTGTACGTTATAGTTCTACATATACATGGACAAGAAGACCTTTTGCACAAGAATCAATTGGAAATACAATTCAAAATACAAATACTAAAAACCTAACGTCATCATTCAACATGACAACCTTGTATAATAAAATTCCCTATTTTAGAAAATTAAATACTGGTAAAGGATCGAAAGGAAATACCGCAAAAGGTGGTGTTTCAAAGGTTGAAAGTAAAGATTCATTGAAAAATGCTGATGAAAATTTTAAAGATATTGGTGAATTTTTAGCAAGAGCAGTCATGATGGTGAAAACAGTTTCTTTAACCTACCAACAAGGCAGCGGTACCGCATTACCAGGTTTTAAACCTAATTCACATATATTTGGATTAGACAATGAAAATGGTATGGCACCAGGTTTTGGTTTTATTAATGGCGCCAATGATAGTATTTTAAGAAATGCTATTAATAATGGATGGCTTACCAAAAACCCAAATGCTAGTTTACCATATACAACTACACAAACGAATAATCTGACCTATCGAGCAAGTATTGAACCTCACGGAAGTTTAAAAATTGAACTAAACGGTAATAAAACTTATGCAGATAATCAATCATTATTTGTGAGATATGATGATTCAAGTAGCACAGCATCTCCAGAAAATAACTATTATAAATTTGGTACTCAAACACAAACTGGTAACTATAGTATTAGCGTATTCACTTTAGGGAAATCGTTTAAAGACAAGAACAATGTGAAAGATGGAACATCAGTTTTATTTGATGAGTTTTTGGCCGTAAGGCAAGATGTTGCAAGAGAATTAGCGTATAGTAATGATAAATCACTAAAAGAATTAACTGCAATTGGAAGTGGCTTATACTATGATGGGTATAACTCTACACAACAAGATGTGTTATTAGGTGCTTTTTATCAAACCTATACAGGTGGAAAATTAAAAGGGATTGGAACAGAAAAAATGTTTAAACAATTACCAATGCCAAATTGGAATGTGAGTTGGGATGGATTAGGGAAAATAAAATTATTAAAGAAGGTTTTTCAATCTATTACAGTTAGACATTCATATAGAGCTACCTATACTTTAGGTGGTTATACTAATAACTTATTATTTGTTGAAGGTGGCGGAACGCGTGTTCCAGTATCAAATTCAGCCTTTGGACAAACAGCAAACTTTAATCCTAAATTTGTAATTTCTGGCGCAACTATTACTGAAAGTTTTAGTCCATTAATTAAATTTGATTTAAAGTTTAATAAGCCAGGCTTGTTAGGTAATTTTGAAATTAGAAAAGATAAAACGGTGAATTTAAATATTACGGGGCCACAAATTATGGAAACGAAAGGTCAAGAATACATCATTGGAATTGGCTATCGCTATCCTAAATTAAAAATAAATGCCATTAAAATAAAAGGTAAACCTGTTGAAAGTGATTTGAATTTTAAATTAGATTTAAGTTACCGATTAAATAAAACCATTGCTCGTCGAATTGTAGAGGAATATAGCACACCAACTAATGGGCAAAACATCATTACGTTGAAAACAGCGCTTGATTATCAATTAACACAAAATATTAATTTAAGATTATTTTACGATTGGATCAAAACAACGCCACAAACTTCTAATTCATTTCCAACTGCCAACGTAAACGCTGGATTTAGTTTAAGATTTAATTTACAATAAAAAAGGTTATCAATTTGATAACCTTTTTTAAAATTTTAGTAAGTATTTAAACCACTTTTAGTTAAACGCCAATTTTATCATTTACAATTTTTAAAATCTCAGTTTCTAGAGCAATGGTTTTTGTTTCAATGTCTTTACCTTTTGCTATGATATCTGTCACATAGGCTTTATCATCATAACCACTTGCATTAATGCGCACATTCATAAATGCACCCATCACAGCACTGCGGGCACATAGCGCTCCAACTCCAGCATCACTTACCGAATTTGGATTTCCAATGTCTGCCATTTCTTTAATTAAAGTCATGCTTTCAAAAGTTAGCTGCATCACTTTAAATGGAATTTCAATCGCAAATTTAGTTGCTTCTTGTATGGCCATTTTACGATTTGATTTTTCTTCATCCGTTCCCTTTGGTAAACCAAACGCCGTCATTATTTTATTAAAAGCTGCAGTATCGGCATCTACCAGCTTGATTAACTCATCTTTGTAATATTGTCCTTTTTCTGCCCACTGGCTAAATGTCTCCCATTGATCATCCCAACCTTTTTTATGAGAAGATAAATTTGCTACCATCGTTGCCAAAGAAACACCTAAAGCGCCGATGTAAGCAGAAATAGAGCCGCCACCTGGAGCAGGACTTTCACTTGCAGTTTCATCGGCAAAATCAGTTAAAGTCATGCTGACTAATTTACTGTCTGCCTTATTTTTTAGTAAATATTCAATGATTCGTTCTTCTGGATTAAAGGGAGATAACTCATCTAAGCCCATTGTTTTAATGGCTATTTTAATAAGTTCCTTTTCAGAAACACCAACCGAACGTTGTTGTTTTAATAAAAAATATTTCCCAGCATCAATTAATGATTTCAATGGAACCAACCCAACTAACTCAGAACCTGTGACACGAATACCGCGTTCTGTGGCTTTTTTGCAAACTTCATCAAAAGCAATGTGTAAAGGTGTTATATTAATATTCGTTAGGTTCATTGATATTTGAGCCACTCCATATTCTTCAATAAACCAACCAATGGCTTTTACTGATTTTAAACTTCCTGGTATATTAACAGGATTTCCGTTTTCATCAGTTACCATTTTTCCGTTTATAGAATTTCCTTCACGTTTCACACGTCCGGCTTCTCTCACATCAAATGCAATAGAATTTGCACGGCGTGTAGATGTTGTATTTAAATTGACATTGTAAGCCACTAAAAAATCGCGAGCACCAATAACCGTTGCGCCGCGTTTAGCATCATATTCCGCAGGACCAAAATCTGGTTTCCATTCGGGTAATTTTATTTTTTTAAAAAAGCCTTCATATTCTCCAGCTCTAATTACAGAAAGATTATTTCTATTAGTATTAGGTTGAGCGGCTTCGTATAAATAAACTGGAATTGAAAGTTCTTCCCCTACTCTTTTCGCTAATTTCACAGCCCATTTAGCTGTTTCTTCCATGCTAATATTTGCTATTGGAATTAACGGGCACACATCTGTTGCGCCCATGCGCGGATGCTCGCCTTTATGCTTACTCATATCAATTAATTCACCAGCTTTTTTAATGGCAACAAAAGCAGCGTCAATAACAGCTTGTGGTGTTCCTACAAAAGTAACTACTGTGCGATTAGTAGCCTTCCCTGGATCGACATTTAATAAACGTACACCATCAATCTTTTCAATTTCATTGGTGATTTGGGTAATGATTGATAAATCAATTCCTTCCGAAAAATTTGGAACACATTCGATTAGTTGTTGCATAGTCAGTTTTTTTAATGTTTAAATTTAAGTAAAAATGAATGGATTAATTAGCACTTTTAATTAACAATACACTTTTAAATAACAATATTAATTAGTTTAAATCCGTTCAATAATTGGAACTATATTTACTATAATTTGAATCCAAACGCTCACATATTTGTTTACACGCACAAAATTACACCACGTGTGAGGTACATCTTTAATTTAATTTTTAAAGATTGTCTAGGACTGACTTTTCAATTAACTACAAGTATTGAGGATTTTAAGGCATTTGAAGGTTATAAATTTTCTTATTCAAATCAAGATATCGACAAGACATTTCATGTCTCATCCCATTCGCTTTTATTTGAATCAGGAATAAAAGAACAAACCATTCAAATTCAAAATCACGAACACTATCTTAAGTATTTTTTTAAAACCTACAAAAACGATTTACCATTTGATATTTTCGCCGCATCATTTTATTTAATTAGTCGATATGAAGAATATCTTCCATTTATACCAGACGCATTTAATCGATATGAAGCAGAAAATAGTTTAGCCTATCAATATGATTTTTTAAGAATTCCACTAGTCAATATTTGGCTAGAAGAGTTTGAGCGAGTCTTGAAAACAAAATTCCCTAAATTGGAAATAACGCATCGTCAATATAACTATATTTCAACAATAGATATTGATAATGCCTTTAAATACAAGCAAAAAGGGCTTATGCGACATATTGGCGGCTACATACAAGGAGTATTAAGCTTAAACAAAAACGATTTGATTGACAGAACATCTGTTCTATTGAAAAAAGTAAAAGATCCATTTGATTCGTATGATTATCAATTGGAAATCCAAAAAAAATATGGACTTAAGGTCATCTACTTTTTTTTATTAGGAGATTATGGTGTTAACGATAAGAATCATCCTTCAAATAATTTAAATTTTCAAAAGTTAATTAAACACTTATTTGATTATTCATCTGGTGGTATCCATCCCTCTTTTGGATCAAATCAAAATACAGAGCAGGTAAAAATTGAAGTAAATCGACTAGCAAGAATTTCACATCGAGAAATTTATCAATCACGTCAACATTTTTCAATGCTTAAATTTCCTGATACATATGCCAACTTACTTGAAATTGGTATTACTAATGATTATTCAATGGGTTATTCAAATAATAATGGATTTAGAGCAAGTTATTGTATGCCTTTTTATTGGTATGATTTAGATGATGAATTAGAAACAGGTTTAAAAATTCATCCTTTCTGCCTTTCAGAAACTTCACTAAGGTATAAAGATGAAGCAAATCCTAAAACAATTGTCAACCTTGCAAAACCCTTAATTGATTATGTGAAAAAATTTAATGGTGAATTAATTACTATTTTTCATAATGACACCATGGGATGCGCTAAAGAATGGATTGATTGGAATAATGCTTATGAAGATATTGTAAAACAATGTTTAACTAAATAAACCTTTTGATTTTAATATACTCACATACTTTATCAAACCGTTTAAAATACGTAACTGATTTAATTTTTAAAACGGTACTCTCAATTGACTGCGAACTAACGGATGATTTGATTTATTTTCAATCAAAAGAAATTCCTAAAATTGCGTATACAAATAACAAAGAAACATCAAGCGTTTATATACACCCCGATACCATTTTATTTGAAACGGATGTCAATCAAACATTGCCTGTTGCTGATAAAAATTACACTGACTTCCCTAAATTTTTCGCCTCAAACACAACTGATTTGTTAGGTTATGATTTGTTTGCTATGGTATTTTATTTTACAAGCCGATATGAAGAATACATACCAACTGTAACGGATAATCACCAGCGATTTAAGGCGGAAAACAGCATCTCATTTCAATTTAATTGTTTACAAAAACCATTTTTGAATCAAGCAATTTTAGATTTTTCAATCAGACTAAATCAACTATTTCCAAATTTAGAATTCAAAAAACGTAATTTCAATTTCATTTCAACCATTGATATTGATAATGCTTTTGCTTATTCTAATAAAGGTTTAGTGAGAAATTTGGCTGGATTAGTAAATGATCTTTTTAAATTACGTTTAAGTGATGTCAAACAAAGAATCATTAGCATTTTGAACGAACAAAAAGATCCTTATAATACGTTTGATATCATTAATCAAATGAGTGATGAAACAAAAACGGCTTTACATTATTTCGTTTTAATTAGTGATTATAGTGATTATGATAAAAATCCAAAATTCACTAATTCAAATTTTCAACATTTACTAAAATCATTATCTGAAAAATTTTCAATTGGTCTTCATCCGTCTTACTATTCTATAAGTAAATTAGAAAATATTGAAATCGAAAAAAAACGATTACATGATATCACTCTTAAACCAATTAAATCTGCTCGCTGTCATTTTTTACGTCTTAATTTCCCTGAAACTTACAGATCATTTATAAAAAATGGTATAACTGATGATTACACCATGATTTATGCATCTCAATGTGGATTTAGAACAGGATTATGCATGCCTTACAAATGGTTTGATTTGGAAAGAAATGAACAAACCGAATTAACCATACATACAAGTGTAATTATGGAGGGAACGTTAAGAGATTACAACCAAGTAAACGCTAACAATGCATTAAATACTTCATTACATTTAATGAGTGAAGTAAAAAAATATGGAGGCGAATTTATTTCTATATTTCACAACGATAGTTTTACAAAAAACAATTCGGAATGGGTAAAATTGTATCAAAGCATTTTAAAAGAAAGTAAACTATAATCCTATGTGTGGCATTGCAGGCATTATACATAAACAAAAAGAAGATTCAATTAAAGACTCTATTTTTGACATGAGTCAAGCTATTAAACATAGAGGACCTGATGGTGAAGGATTTACTTTTTTCTCTGAATCAATTGAAATACCAGCCTACAGCAACGATACACCTAAGGTAAATATTGAAAGTAATCGTTTTTTATTTAATCCGAAAAAAGGTTTAAAAGACGTTAGTTCTAACTATCATATGGCCTTTGCCCACCGAAGACTTTCAATCATTGATTTATCTGAAAGTGGACATCAACCCATGTGTGATATGTCATCAAATTACTGGATTACATTTAATGGTGAAATTTTTAATTATTTAGAATTAAAGGCTGAATTAAAGGAAAAAGGTCATCAATTTTTAACTCAAACAGATACTGAAGTTATATTAGCTGCTTACAAAGAATGGGGTACAAATTGTCTTGAAAAATTCAATGGCATGTTTGCCTTGGCGTTATATGATAAAATTAAACAAGAAGTATTTTGTGCTAGAGACAGAGTTGGAGTAAAACCATTTTATTTTATAAATACGGCAACAACCTTTGCTTTTGCTAGCGAACAAAAGGCCTTTTTAAAATCAAAATTGATTCCCTTTGCGATTAATGAATCACAACAAATTGATTTTATACTTAATGCTGAACTTGAAACAGAAGAACAAAGTTTATTTAAAAATATTTATGAATTAAAACCATCACACTATCTTATTTTTAATTTAAAAACATTTGATTTAAATATAAAAAGCTATTACGACATTAATTTAAATAGTAATCATCACAGATCAGAATCTGAAATTATTGATACCATTGAGTCTAAACTCAAACACGCTATTGATTTAAGATTAAGAAGTGATGTAGAAATTGGTTCGTGTTTAAGCGGAGGGCTTGATAGTTCTATAATTGCAGGAATGATTCGACAATTACAGCCAACTAAAAGCACTCAGTTATTTACCGCTATTTTTCCGCATGAAACTTTTGATGAAAGTAATCATGCCAAAGAAGTTGCAAATTTTGTAAATGGTAATTGGCACACCGTTAGCCCAAATGAAACAGATTTTTTTAACGATATTGAAAAACTTAATTACTCCCAAGATTTGCCAATTTGGAGTACAAGCACGTATTCGCAATACAGAGTCATGAAATTAGCCTCCGAGAACCATATTAAAGTGTTATTAGATGGACAGGGCGCTGATGAATTATTTGGAGGATATGCACATCATTATTTTTCGCTTTGGAAAGAATTACCAATGGTATCAACATTTAAAAGTATCAATAACGCAAGGCAAAGTATTCGACATCCATTTTTAAATTTCGGAAAACAATTACTAAAAGAAAATTTACATATAGGATTTGATTATTCTAGTTACTTTCATTTGCCCTTAAATCAAATTGCGAAACCTAGAACTATTCATTTTAAAAACACCTTAAATGAACAGTTAAAAACAGATTATTTTGGAAATTTAAAATCTTTTTTAAAATGTGAAGACCGTTGTAGCATGGCTTTTGGTATTGAAAGCAGAGTACCCTTTGCTGATGATGTTGAATTAGTAGATTATATATTTTCTGTTCAAGGAAATAAAAAAATAAAAAATGGTGTTTCAAAATATTTATTAAGAGAAGCTACTAAAAACTATATTCCTGAAAAGATCTATAAACGTACTGATAAAGTTGGGTTTGAAACGCCTGTAGAAAAGTGGTTAACGAATTATCAATCAGAAATCCTAGAGGTAATTACTCATCAATTAGATTTTATTCATCATCAACAATTAAAAGATAACTTTACTAAACTATTAAGTCAAAAACCAACATTTGTTTTAAGGTTATATTCACTAGCCATTTGGAAGAAAGTATTTTCTGCTTATAAATAAATGAACAAAAAAAAAGTCCGCAATAGCGGACTTTTTTAATCTTATCTAATAACTATTAGTATCTGTATGCTTCTCCTTTAAAAGGACCTTCAACTTTAACACCAATATAGTCAGCTTGATCATTATTTAATGTATCTAATTCAACACCAATTTTTTCTAAGTGTAAACGAGCTACTTTCTCATCTAAAATTTTTGGTAACACATATACTTTTTTCTCATAAGCTGCTGTGTTTGTCCATAATTCTAATTGAGCTAATGTTTGGTTTGTAAATGAATTACTCATTACAAAACTTGGGTGACCTGTAGCGCAACCTAGATTTACTAAACGACCTTCAGCTAATACAATGATATTTCTTCCATTAATTGTATACTGGTCAACTTGTGGTTTAATCGTATCCTTAGTACTACCATACGTTTTATTTAACCAAGCCATATCAATTTCTGTATCAAAATGTCCAATGTTACAAACAATAGCACCATGTTTCATTGATTCGAAATGACGACCTACAATAATATCTTTATTACCTGTAGTAGTTACTAAAATATCTGCGATTTTAGCAGCACTATCCATTTTCATTACTTGGTAACCGTCCATTGCAGCTTGTAAAGCACAAATTGGATCAATTTCAGTAACAATTACACGAACACCTTGAGATGATAATGATAAAGCAGAACCTTTTCCAACATCACCGTAACCAGCCACAACTGCAACTTTTCCAGCCATCATTACGTCAGTAGCTCTACGAATAGCATCTACTAAAGATTCACGACAACCGTATTTGTTATCAAATTTAGATTTAGTAACTGAATCATTTACGTTGATAGCTGGTAACAATAATGTACCATTTTTCATACGCTCATATAAACGATGAACACCAGTCGTTGTTTCTTCAGATAAACCTTTAATACCTTCTGCTAACTGAGGATAATGATCAAAAACTAAATTAGTTAAGTCACCACCATCATCTAAAATCATATTTAAAGGCTGACGCTCTTCACCAAACCATAGAGTTTGCTCAATACACCAATCAAATTCTTCAGCACTCATACCTTTCCAAGCGTAAACTTGAATACCAGCCGCTGCAATAGCCGCTGCGGCATGATCTTGAGTTGAAAAAATATTACAAGAA
>JBILCJ010000231.1:0-3092 GCA_044353195.1 Bacteroidia bacterium
CGTAAGTTTAATAATTAATATTATTTTTACATCACATTTTAATAATTAAAGTCATGAAAAAACTATTTTTTTTAATACCTGTTATTGCTATAACATTTGTATCATTATCTTGTAAAACTAAAAAGAATGCTGTTGCATCGAATGATGTAAGTTTGTCTGACAATGTTGTTAAATACAGAGTTATTATTTCTTTTATTAGTAAAGGTGCTGGCACCGATTCAAAATTGAATGAGAATATAACAAATTATATCGCAGGACAGTCAAAGCATCCAGCTAATTTCATTGTGAAGTGGGGCAGAGAAGGAGAAAATGATCAATGCTATTTATTAAATGAATTAACGAAGGACGAGCAAAAAACATTTGTTGCTGGTTTGAAAAAGATTGTCAATGGATCAGACATGGTTTTGATTGTAGAAAATTCTGCAGCCTTACATCAAGGACGATAATTTAGTTAAATGATGTTTTTTATACTTGCCAATGCAAACTTAATTTCTAGGTAAGAATAATTTTCGCCTAATTCTAATTTCAATGCGCTTGAATTAGTAGTGTCAAATTTCTTTGAAGCTTCAATGATTTTTGCTACTTTTTCTTGGTTTACAAATTGACTAACCGAAATCATACCTAAACTAACAAAATGTCCTAAATGATTGGCAATCGTGCCTTCGGTTAAATTTCTTTCTTTAGCAATTTCAAATATGGTGTGACCGTTTTTGTAAAGTAAAAAACTCTCTTGTTTCGTATCTATTTTCTCTTTTTTTGGTTTTTTTTCTGCCTTTATTTTTTTTGATTTCAAACTGTTTTTTAATTCAAAACCTGCATCAGATTGTTTTGTAATAACAATACGATCACTAATGAGTTTTAATCTTTCAGCTTGATTTGAGTTTAGTTTTAATTGCTGTTTACTAAAATTGGTATTTGAAACTATATTGTTTAAAATGATTGTTGTTTTCTCAATGAGCAAGGTTTGCTTATATATGTAATTCTCTAATTCCAATAATTCAGTTAAATAAGTTTTAATTTGCTTCTCATTTTTTAAGGATTCAATAAGCGTCAAAATTTCTTTCGACATATTTTTTAGTATTGGTAAAAAATAATGATTTGCCGATTGGTTTCTATTGGCTATAGTTTCAAGGAGTGTATTCGTTTGACTTTGAAAAATTTGAAAAATTTGATTTCTGAATTTATCTCCATTTTGTTTGATTGTTTCAAACGCATTATATAAGGCTTGAGCCCAATCTTTTTGTTTTTGTTTATTTGAGCGTTCTTCTGATTTATCGTAAGAATCGAGATGTGTTTTTAGTTGGTAATCTAATTCTGAAAACTGATAAGATTTATCGAGTTCTGTTTGCAAATAATATTTTTTTTCAATGTCAATTGTATGTTTGATTTCCTCATTTTCTGGTTTATTTTCAGAGTAAAGAACGAGTACATCATCTTGCTTAATGGAATTAAATTGAATAGGTGCTGTTAAAATTAAACCTTCTAATGATTTTAATCGCGATAAGGCAACATAAACTTGGCCAGCTGCAAATGCTTTATTAACGTCTAATATGGCTTTTTCAAAGGTTAATCCTTGGCTTTTATGAACAGTTATAGCCCACGCTAATTTAATTGGGTAATGAATAAACGTTCCAATAACTTGTTCTTCAATGTCGTTAGTTATTTCATTTAATTCATATTTTTTATTTTCCCATTGATGTTTTTCTACCAAAAAAGGCATTGACTGATCTTCAAATTCAACCTCGATATCAACTTCTGTTAGTGATTTAACAATACCAATTTTTCCATTAAAAAATAACTGCTTTCCCGAACTATCATTTTTGATAAACATGATTTGACTACCAACTTTTAATTCTAATGTTTCTTCAAGCGGATACGTGTGTTCTTTGAATTCACCTTCTATACTTGCTTTATAAAAAAAAGATTTTCCTGTTAAGGCATTTAATGCATTTTTATTCAACGCATCTGCTTTATGGTTATGTGTTGTGAGCGTAATCGTATTTAACGCCGTTGAGGCATTAAAATGTGGTTTGTAAAATGAATTTAATAATTCGTTATCTGCTGGAGTAATTTTATTGTTTCTAAGATTGTTTAGTAAATTAATGAATCTAGAATCTGACTGGCGATAAATTTTGTCTAATTCAATGTAAATGGGTTTATTGTTTTTTAAAACTTGTGCATCAAAAAAATAAACACTGTTGTAATAGTGTTTTAGTATGTGCCACTCGTCATCCTTTACAACGGGTGGTAATTGCATTAAATCACCAATAAATAAAACTTGTGCACCTCCAAAGGCTTTGCTGTTTTCTCGTTTAATGTATTTTAAAACTAAATCAATGCCATCTAATAAATCTGCTCTCAACATACTTACTTCGTCGATGATAACAAGCTCAACTTCGCGTAATAATTTCCTCTTGCGTTCACCCATTTGCATGCTTTTTACAACAGAAATGGGTGTATTTATTTTTACAAATGCATTGTTTGATTGTGCATTGTTATCAGGTACAAACATACCAAAAGGCAATTGAAATTGAGAGTGAATGGTAACACCTCCTGCGTTAATTGCTGCAATTCCTGTAGGTGCAACGATGATGGCGTTTTTGTGAGTATGTTCAATAACTGATCTTAAAAATGTAGTTTTTCCTGTTCCAGCCTTACCTGTTAAAAAAATGGATTTATTAGTTTGATTGATGCATTGCGCTGCAAGTTCGGCCGGACTTAAATGTGTTGAGGTAGAGTTCATGAGGTTAGGTAAATTTAATGTTTTTAATAAAATATATAACTCTATTTTTGTTAAATAATTAATATTTAGTATCTTTCTTTCCTAAGCTATTAAAGTAATTTAAATTTAAATATGAGTGAGCGAATACTGAGAGCCTTGATGCAAATGTTTTCCATTATTGCTAAGATTGATGGAATAAGTAATACAGGCCGTTTAATTGTTGAATCCTTTTTAAATCAGCAATTAAATAAAGAACAGGTTGAAAAATATTTAGAAATATTCGATCATTTTTTAGAAATACAACATGCTAGTACCAAGAAAAAAGATGGCACAGCAAAACGAACTTCATTAAATTCTGTTAAAGTATTAC
>JBILCJ010000215.1:0-3567 GCA_044353195.1 Bacteroidia bacterium
TCTTATGCAAGAGTTAGAGCGTGGCGATAGTGGTTTGCGTTCAACAGCGTCTGTTCAAAGTTCGTTAGTGATGTATCCTATTTATGCCTACGGTAGTGAAGAGCAAAAGAAAAAATATTTACCAAAGTTAGCAACTGGTGATTTAATGGGTTGTTTTGGTTTAACAGAACCTGACCATGGAAGTAATCCAAACGGAATGCTAACTAATTTTAAAGATGCAGGAGACGGTAAAAATGTTATTTTAAATGGCGCTAAAATGTGGATTAGTAATTCGCCATTTGCTGATATTGCTGTAGTGTGGGCTAAAGATGAAACTGGAGAAATTCGTGGTATTATTGTAGAGCGTAGTATGGAAGGATTTACAACACCAGAAACTCATGGTAAATGGAGTTTACGCGCCAGTGCTACGGGCGAATTAGTGTTTGCAAATGTATTAGTTCCTAAAGAAAATATTTTACCAAATGTAAAAGGATTAAAAGGACCATTGGGTTGTTTAAATTCAGCACGTTTTGGTATTGCATGGGGTGTTATTGGTGCTGCGATGGATTGTTACGATAGTGCATTACGTTACAGTAAAGAACGTATTCAATTTGGAAAACCAATTGGAGCATTTCAATTAACGCAAAAAAAATTAGCTGAAATGATTACAGAAATCACAAAAGCTCAATTATTGACGTTTCGTTTAGGTCAACTTAAAAATGAAAATCGTGCTACACCTGCACAAATTAGTATGGCAAAACGTAATAATGTGAATATGGCATTGCAAATTGCTCGCGAAGCTCGTCAAATACACGGTGGAATGGGAATTACAGGAGAATATCCAATCATGCGTCATATGATGAATTTAGAATCTGTTGTTACTTACGAAGGAACACACGATATTCATTTGTTAATCACAGGAATGGACATCACTGGATTTAATGCATTTTCTTAAAAAATAAATTAAAATAATTAGAATAAAAAAAATCTCAATCAACACTGTTTGAGATTTTTTTATTTAAATCAAAAAATAATATCATGTATATATATAGTGTAACGGTAAGTATTGAAAAAGATTTAGCCGACGAATGGCATCAATGGATGAAAACTATTCATATACCAATGGTTATGGAGACGGGGTATTTTACTGAATATAAAATGTGTAAAGTTTTAAATGTAGACGATGAAGGTCAAACATTTTCTACGCAATATACTTTTAATCAAATGGAAGATATTGAAAATTATATGGCAAAAGAGGCTCCACGTTTACAAGCAGATATGAAAACATTGTATGATGGGAAGTACATTGCTTTTAGAACATTGTTAGAAATTGTTTAATGAGATTTACTTTATGGATACTGCTGTTATGTTGTTTCAGAAATGCTGATGCTCAAAAAATTCTTGAAATAGACATCAGTCATTTTAATAAATTCAAAAAAGTTCAGTTGTTTAACAATTCATATATAGAATATAAATTAAAAGGTGAGCATACTTACCGCATTGATAAAATGGTAGCTATTAATGATAGTATGATTGTATTTAAAAACGATTCCACAATTTTTATTTCGCAGATAAAATCAATTAAATTAAGGAATGCAAGCGCTTTAGCTAAATTATTCGGTTCGTTTTTTTTAGTTGGAGGAACAGGATTTATTTTATTGGATACGTTTAATAATATCATCAATCGTCAGGCTAAAATAATTGACGAACGAGCTGTTATTGCAAGTGCTGCGTTGATTGCAGCTAGTTTAATTATCAAACAGTTTACCATAAAACGCATTAGAATTAATAAACACCACTCACTACGTGTTTTAGATATCAATTACCAATCCTTAAATAAATAATATTTTGAGTCAGCCCATAAAAGCAAAAAAACATTTAGGTCAGCATTTTTTACATGATTTAAATATTGCACAAAAAATAGTTAAATCATTACCAGAAACTACGGATGCAGTAATTGAAATTGGTCCTGGAACGGGTGTTTTAACTCAGTATTTAATTGAGAAAGAAAATTTTAGGGCATTTGATATCGATCAAGAGTCTATTGATTTTTTAAAAGAAAAATATCCGCAATTTGCTCATAAAATTTCTTTCCAAGATTTTTTAGAAGCTGATTTAAATGCTATAGTTGCTGAGAAGCATTATAATATTATCGGAAACTTTCCATATAATATTTCAACACAAATTATGTTTAAGGTGTTAGAAAACAGAAACAATGTTAACTATGTTGTTGGTATGTTTCAAAAAGAAGTAGCTCAGCGAATTGCAGAAAAACCGGGATCTAAGACCTATGGAATTTTAAGTGTTTTATTGCAAGCGTTTTATAAAATAGAATATTTGTTTACGGTGCATGAGCAAGTCTTTACGCCACCACCAAAAGTAAAATCAGCAGTCATACGTTTAACACGAAACGCAATTCAAAATTTAGATTGCAATGAAGAGTTATTTTTTAAAGTAGTAAAAGCATCATTTAATCAACGAAGAAAAACCGTTCGTAATTCAGTGAAGTCGATGGTAGGTAATCATTTGGTTGATTCTATTTATTTAGACAAACGAGCAGAGCAATTATCGGTTGTTGAGTTTGTTCAATTGACGAATGCTATTGAGCAATCATTAAAATTATAATTCACCTACAAAAAGGGGTCTTTTACCTCTGTTTTTATTTTTCCACAATTAGTTTTTTTACTTTTGAGGGGTGCATAAAGACAGTAAAAATAAATTAATTCATGTTTTAGGTAGTATTCTTTTTTTGAGTTTACCATTTTTATTTTCCCCAGAATTAACTGGCCATTTTAATTTTTTTTATAATCCTGGTATTCATAGGGCATTTATAAGCACATTGCTATTATTATTGTTTTTCTACCTTAATTATTATGTTCTTATTCCTCAGTATTATATTTCAAAAAAATATTTTATTTATATACTTTTAATTTTAATTTGTTTCCTATTGTTTTTTACTGTTCCAGATTTGCATAAAATTTGGAGACCTTATCTTATTCAACATTCTACGACGACATTATTGCCACCACCACCAATACCTTTCATTCTTATGTTGAGCCAACGTTTACTAGAATTTTTGGGAGTTTTTGTTTTTTCATTATTACTAAAATTAAGAGAACGATTAAAGTTGATTGAAGTTGAAAAAGCCAATGCAGAATTAGCTTATCTAAAAGCTCAAATAAACCCACATTTTTTATTCAATACATTAAACAGTATTTATTCATTAGCACTCCATAATAATTCTAAAACGGCCGAATCTATTGTGAAATTATCCGACATGATGCGTTATGTTTTGAATGAGAGTAATTACAATGAAGTTTTAGTTTCAAAAGAAAAAGAATATATTTTCAATTTCATTGAATTGCAAATTCTGAGATTGTCACCTTCTATTAAATTGAGCTGCAGTTGGGAAGGTGAATCCAATCAACTAACAATCTCACCATTATTAATCATTCCATTTATTGAAAATGCGTTTAAGCATGGTGTCAATTCCGAAGAAGATTCTGAAATAAGTATTCAAATAATTATTATTAAGTCAGAATTACACTTACAAGTAAAAAATAAAATTGTCACAGAGAATAATGCAAC
>JBILCJ010000217.1:0-3534 GCA_044353195.1 Bacteroidia bacterium
GTCATGATGTGATTTATTGTACTCCAAGCATTTTCATCGCATCAATCTTAATAGCTGAATCTAGAGGAATTTGAAGATCTTGTGATTTTTTAGTTGATTTTTTTAAAAGATTAGGTGTTTCTCTAATTAATTTTTGATTAGTTCTTAATGCTTTATTTTTTTCATTTCTTTGATTATACAACTTCGGATTTGTATATAATTCATAAACATCATCTATAAATGCATTTGAATAAGATGATAAATTTCCATCAGAATACAACAACATGATTACTTGATTACTCTCAATTTCTTGTTTCAAATCTAACTGCCATACTTCAACTTTCTCTGACGCCCAACTTGGATTTGGAATTATTTTATTATAGTAATACCAAAATGATCCTGATGCAAAACAATTTTGTGGAACTCCCATATATACAGGCCCGTACCAATAACTATCAGCCACTGTTAACACCTTCGTTTTATTTTTCAACGAATCTTTCTCGAAAGAAATGCTTGGATAAGCAAGCTTTTGATTTTGTTTTGGACTGTAATATAAATTCATACTATTTAAAACGTCTGCATCTCTGCTGCGCGCTGTATCAACTATATCAATATGATCCCATCTCATAGTTGGTATATCACATTGATGTAAATGTTCCACAAACTTGATAATGGTATCAACAGCTAAACATTCGCCATAATAACTCCAATGATGACCAAATTTGGGGAATAATGGATAAGGCGAGTTTGGCTTCAATAATTGAAAATAAGCCTTTAAATCAAGTGTATTTATTTGATTTTGTTTACACAAAGAAATATAATCCTTATAGTTAGTATTTGTAATTGGATGCTTGTATTTATCATCAATTTGCTCAGAACAATATTCTCCCTTACCTGGAGCGAATACTAAAAATAAATCTATTCCTTTTTTCTTCAACGTATCTTGTATGACTTTTGCTTTTCGAAGTTTTTCAGAAATTTTAAACTTACCTATGTAATCATCGCCATAGGCCGAATAAATAAATGTTTCACTAAACACATAATTGTCTTTCCCTGACACAAATCGGTTAACGCGCAACTGATTAAACGCATCGTAATAAAACTGATTGTTTAAACGAACAAATTTTTCTTTAAAAGCCCAATGATCATTATTGTAATCATCTTTCAACGTTTGATATTCTCCACTAAACCACATGCTTTTATCCTTCTTTAATAGAGAATCTGGATTAATAGGATTGACAACTATACCAACCAAATTTGGAACATTATTTTTATTGATTAAGCCTACAATCATTGGATACGCTAATGAAAGAAAAGCAATAACAACAAATACATTAATTGATTTATTTTTCATCATCTTTAAAATCTAAAATAAATAAATGGATTAAAATCCAATGCGGCTATAAAACTCAATGAAATATAAAATAACACTACACTCATAGTTAACATCAATGTGTTTGAAACAATGGTATGATTTTCACCATATACTTTTTCTTGAATATTTTTTGTAAAAGGAATGAATGCGAAAAACGAAAATAAAATGGATAAACATAAAGAAAAATAAAAATCATTATGTAATGCAAATTTTCCATCTGAAAAATTAAAACTAAACATACTTTTTACAACATGGTTGGCATAAGTTAAATCTTCAATTCTAAAATAAACCCATCCTACCACAACAATTAAAAACGTGATGAGCGTTGATAGCAACTTTCCTATTTTATTGTAAAATGATAATAAAAATAAACGCTCAAGCACTAAAAACAATCCATGAAAAGCACCCCACAAAATAAAATTCCAACTGGCACCATGCCAAAGACCAGATAATAAAAACACGATAAATAAATTGCGATATAATTTTGACTTCACCTTATTTCCACCTAATGGAATGTATAAATAATTTTTCATCCATAAACCAAGAGTCATATGCCATCGTCTCCAAAACTCAGTAATACTGGATGACAAATAAGGATTGTTGAAATTTTCTGGTAAACGAATGCCTATCATTTTACAAATACCAATCGCCATATCGCTGTAGCCACTAAAATCGAAATAGATTTGAAACGAATAAGAGATTGCACCAACCCATGCAGCAGCACTGTCAATTTCATTAATTGATAATTTAAAAACATCATCCGCCTGAACTCCAATGGTATTAGCAATAATTACTTTTTTAGCTAAGCCAATACAAAAGGTGTAAAACCCACTTAACTTAACATCAGATGTATAATTTTTTTCTCTATCCGTAATTTGATCTGCAATATCATGATAACGAACAATTGGTCCAGCTATTAATTTGGGAAATAATAAAATGTAGGTTTGATAATTCCAAAAGTTCTTTAATGGTTTATGTATGCCTCTGTATACATCCACAACGTATGTCACGCTCTCAAATGTGTAAAATGAAATACCAATTGGTAAAACAATTTTCAACCATGTTATCTCTTTTACACCAGCTAAAGACAATACCTCATTAATATTATCAATAAAAAAGTTCGAATATTTAAAATAAAACAATAAACCTAAATTCATTAATAATGAAATAACCAAGAGTTGTTTCTTTGCACGATTAGATTTGGCTTCATGCATTTTAGAAACTAAAATAAAGTCTAAAAAGGTAGTTCCAAGCAATACAAAAATAAATTTTGGTCCACCCCAAGCATAAAAAACAATACTAAAAATAAGAATGCAAGCATTCTTAAACTTATTTGGAGTAAGATGATAAGCCAATAAAAATACTGGCAAAAAATAAATGAGAAATGTAATACTACTAAAAACCATATTGTGATACTAAAAATAAAAAGACATCTTCTGAAAAAATTATTGAATGATTAATTTTTGAAATCCAGAACTATGTTTCCCTTTCACTTTAATAGAATAAACTCCAGATTCTAAAGTTGAAACATTCATGTTTTCATTATGCATACCTGGATTTAAGTTTGATAATACTCGAGCATTTACAATTTGTCCCAGTGAATTTATAACTTCTATTGTGTATGTTTCATTCTGTGTTAAAACGAGCTGTATGTTTATCTCATCAGTTGCTGGATTTGGAAACGTTTTAAAAACAACTGATTGAGTAATTAAATCACGAAGCCCAATTGTGAGTGTAGATAACATTTCTGCCTTTGCTTGTCGATTGTCAATTGGGGGTATTCCAGCGAAAGGCAAACCTGGTGAAACAATATGATTATACGAAACTGTAAACACAGGATGTTTGGATGAACTATGGTAATAATTATAAATGGTTTGATCAACCGTTCCTGAAAACAAACCTGCTAAAAACGCAAACGAAATACGCTGTTTTGTTTTTACTCTCAAACAATTAGATAGACTAGGACCTCCATTAAAAATCAATGTTCCAGAACCATCTGCAATGGTCTGAATCGTACTGGTAAATGTTCCTGATAAGGTTGAAGTTGTGATTGTTCCTGCACCAATATCTGTATTTGTATACCCCATACTAATAGGGTAAGTTAACAAAATACCTGAATTAGTATTGTAATTTAAATCTGCATTAGCCACGCCTAAACTAGTAAATGAGCCTATTAATTC
>JBILCJ010000049.1:0-12267 GCA_044353195.1 Bacteroidia bacterium
TTCGGCGGGATATTATGGAAAAAAAACAGAATTAAAAGCAGTTGCCTTTAATGGTGAAGAAAAAACCTATCAGGCTTGGTATTATGTTGATCAAGATAGTTTAAAAAAAGGAAATAGAACAGACAATCCCGCAGGGATGTATGTGGACTCTAATGGTAAAATACATTATTACAACAACGAAACTGATAACTACAAACAAGATAACTATCAATTACATGTCATACATACTTTTGGAAGTAAACTCACTGCGAACATAACAGGGCATTATACAAAAGGAAAAGGCTATTACGAACAATTTAAACAAGGCGAACAATTAAGTCAATACAATATGCCAAATGTTATTACTTCGAATGATACTATTTCTATTTCAGATATTATTAGAAGGCGTTGGTTAGATAATGATTTCGTCGGAATCATTTCTAATATAGATTACAAGCCAAGTTCGAAACTTAATTTTATTTTAGGTGGCGGTTATAATACCTATTACGGTAAACATTTTGGAGAAGTTGTTTGGGCTCAATTTAGTAATACTAATGACCTTATACCAAGGTATTATGACAATAAGGCAACTAAAAAGGATGGAAACTTCTATTTAAAAACATCTTACAAACCAACTTCTAAAATGAATGTGTTTGTTGATTTACAATTACGACATGTTGGTTACGATTTTATAGGATTTGATACATCGCTTGTAAATACACAGCCACTAAACGCACGCTTTACATTTTTTAATCCAAAAGCTGGAATTAATTATTTACTACCTAGAAATACGAGTGTGTATGGAAGTTTCGGAGTGGCGAATAAAGAACCAAATAGAGATGATTTTGTTCAATCGAGTACAAAAAGTAGGCCACAAAGCGAACAATTAGTTGATATAGAACTTGGTATTACTAAACGTTTCAAAAATTGCTACATCGCTATTAATTTATATAACATGAATTATAAAAATCAATTAGTACTTAACGGGCAAGTAAATGATGTAGGTGCCTATAATCGTGTCAATGTTGATGCTAGTTACCGTCGAGGCGCAGAAATTGAGCTGAATGCGAACCTTTCAAAATACATTACCTTTAATGGAAATGTGACCTTATCTCAAAATAAAATCAAAAATTTTAATGAGTATATTGATAGCAGCGATGTGAATTATACCACTTATACACAGTATAAAAAAACATATACATTAACGGATATTGCATTTTCTCCAAATATAATTGCGGCAGCTAATTTTATATTTAAACCAATTAAACATTTAGAAATTGCTGTTTTAAATAAATACGTTGGCCAGCAATATTTAGATAACACCTCGAATAGCGAAAGAAAAATAAATGCCTATTTCGTGACAGATTTTAGAGTTAACTACACTATTTATACAAAATTAATCAAAGAAATAAATATTATGGCTATGATTTATAATCTGTCCAATACACAATACGAAACGAATGGATACACGTATAGTTACTATGAAGGAGAAAAGTTATTTACCAAAAACTTTTTAGCTCCATCCGCACCAACTAATGTGATGATTGGCTTGAATTTTAAATTTTAAATTAAAGATTTACTTAAAAAAAAATCCCTCGCTTAAATTAAGCGAGGGACTTTATTGATGTATAATCTAAAATAATTTATTAGTGTTTAATCAATTTAACAGTTTGTTGTTTTCCGTTTTGATTAAATAGAACAAAATAAATTCCAGTTGATTGATTTCTGATATCTATAAATTGTTTACCTGCACTTAAAACATCAGTTATTAAGATGTCTCCTAAAGAATTTATAATAGAGACTTTAGTTATTGTAGTTAATTCTACTGATACTAAACCATTACTCGGATTTGGATAAAGATTAATATTTAATTTTTCTAAATTCAATTGATTGAGTCCAATACAGGCATCTACATTCTGTGTAATCGTAGATGAATTAGTACAGCCATTAAAACCTGTTCCAGTCACAGTATAAGTTGTATTTACGATTGGTGAAACAGACACAACAGAACCTGTTGCGGCTGTACTCCAGGTATAACTTATAGCGCCTGAGGCAGTTAAATTGGCTGATTCACCGGCACAAATTAAAGTAGAATTACTAACAGCGGCTACAGTTGGAGTTGACCTAACATTCACATTATAATTTATAGTTGAAGTGCATCCAACGGTATTTGTTCCTGAAACTGTATAAGTTGTGCTAACTGTTGGGGTAACAATTGGTGAACCACTTGAAAACGTATATGTAAAAGCTCCACCAGGTGTAATTGTAAATGAATTACCCAAACAAACACTGCCTGGAGTAAATGTAATAGTTGGTGTTGCAAATACTGTCAAAGAGCTAACTGCTGTACTTGAACAACCTGAAGTTGTGCCTGTTACTGTATAATTATAAACGTTTGCAGCAAATGGCGTAACTGTAGAAGAACCGTTTGAATAGGAATAAGATGTAGCACCTGATGGAGTCATTGTAAATGAACTTCCTCTACAAATTGTTCCACTATTTACACTTATTATTGGTGTTGGATTTACAGTTACTGTGCTAAATTGAGTGCCATAACACCCTGCTGTATTGACTCCAAGAACAGTATATGTAGTTGTAGTTGTTGGACTAACAATAGCCGACAAACTAGAAAACGAATAGGAGCTTGCTCCTGAAGGAGATATAGTAAAAGATTTTCCGCTACAAATACTGCCGCTGTTAACACTGAAGATTAGCGATGTAGCAACTGTTACTGTTACAACTGCTGTATTTTGACAACCAAAAGCATTAGCACCAGTAACAGTGTATGATGTGGTTGTTGTTGGTGTAACAACTGCCGAACCACTTGAATACGTATAACTTGTTGCACCTGTTGGTACAATTGTATATGAACCTCCTGTACAAACACCGCCTGAGTTACCTATAACTACTGGCGTAGCATTTACAGTTACTGAAGCTACAGCTCCGTTTATACTTCTACAGCCTGCTGAACTTGTTCCAAAAACAGTATAAGATGTGTTTGCTGTTGGTGTAACAACTGCCGAACCATTTGAATAAGAATATGTGCTTGCTCCTGTTGCGACAAGTGTAAATGCATTACCACTGCAGATAGAACCTGAACTAACTGACACCGTAGGCAGAGGAATAGCATTTACAGTAACATTACTTACTGCTGTTCCTATACAACCTGCAGAATTTGCTCCAGTAATTGTGTAAGTTGCGTTAACTGTTGGTGTAACAATTGCTGAACCTCCAGAATAAGAATAACTAGTTGCTCCTGATGGAGCAATAGTAAATGAATTTCCTGCACACACAGAACCAGAATTTGCAGAAACTACTGGTAAAGGACTTACTGAAACAGTAATTGAAGAACGTGATGCAGAGATACAAGCAGCTGATCCAGTTGTAACAGCTTCAGCAAAATAGGTTGCTGAAGATGATGGAGAAAATACAAAATTACCCCCGCTTAAACTTGTGCCAACTAATGTGCCACCTATTGATGCTGTATACCAATTAATTGATGAACCTGGTGAAGTTGCATTTAAACTTGTAGTTGCTCCTGCACAAACTGGGTTTGGCGTTGACGTTAAAGAAAATGGAATTGTACAAGGTAATGTAACAAATGTGCCATTGAATACAACATCATCAATACTAAAAGTACCGGTTGTTGCTTCTGCATTCCATCCATAAAATCTAAATGTAACGGGTGTTGTTATAGCTGAAAAACTTGGTGCTGACAATGTGATTTGACTTCCAACTTGTGCAGTCGTGCTAGCATCCGTATTAAAATAAAATTCATTCGTGCCTTGAATGGATAGGTTTGTATTTGTGCCTACAGATGCTGTTAAGTTTGTTGAATAAGAATCAATACTAGATCTTACTGCATAACTTCGTATTCCCGTTCCTGAGCGTTGTGAAGTAAATGTGATATTGTTCAGATTTAATGTAAAGGTAGGGTTTGGCGTAATTGTAACCTGATAATACTGAGTAGATGAAATACTACCAGTCATTGTTGAATACGTGGTTAAACCATTTACAGAACCAGTTCCCCAATTAGTAAAAGAAAAACGGCCTGCAGCAGATGATGCTGTACTTGTTCCTATGGCAGAAAAAGGTCCAAAATTAGCGAAACCAAAGGCAGGAATAGGAGTCGGATCGGTAACTCCTGTTACAGAAGTTGTTGCTGCAAAATTATAAGTTGCAGTAACTGTTTGTGCTTTAGTAATAACTGCTAAAAGCAACAAAGAAAAAACAAGTAATTTTTTTATCATAATTTTAAATTTTAAATTTAAACAAAAATAAAAAAAAATTACATACATCAAAATTATGAAATCATTAATAATCCTCACTATTACAATTATATTCAGTTTTAAAGGCTATTCTCAATCTGAAGATGGATTAGTAAAATGGTTAACTATTGAACAAGCGCAAGAACTCAATAAAAAACAAGCTAAGCCTTTTTTAATTGATATATATACAGATTGGTGTGGATGGTGTAAACACATGATGAAAACGACCTACTCCAATCAAAGTATTGCGAACTATATCAATGCATTTTACTACCCAGTAAAATTTAATGCTGAAACAAAGGATACCATCACGTATAATGGAAAAGTATACAAACCAACCTCTAAAGAACCAAAAACACCTCACGAATTAGCTATCAAGTTTTTAGGAACAAGTTTAAGTTACCCATCAACTATGTTTGTAAGCAACAATTACGAATACAACTTATTATCTCAAGGATTTATTGAAGACAAAAAGATAGAACCATTGCTTGTGTATGTTGTCGAAAATATTTTTAAAACAACAGCCTATGAAAAATTTTCAGAACAATTTAATCATACGTTTTACGATACCGTTTTTGTAAAAAAAAGAATTAAAACCTATTCGTTCAGCGAAATTGAAAAATTACAAAAAAAGAAACCTCGTAAAGTATTAATTAATATTTATGCTAATTTTTGCAACTCTTGCAAAGTTCAAAATGCAACGACCTTAACAGATACAAGCATAGCCAATTATTTAAACGCGCACTTTTACGTGATGAATTTTGATGCCGAAAGTAACGATACCCTTGTTTATAAAAACGAAAAATGTTATAGAACAAATACAAACGGATATCCATTAAACTCATTTGCCATAAAAGTTTGCAACAATCGTTTACAGTTTCCTACGATGGCCGTGTTAGACGAACAGATGAATCACTTGGATGCACTAAATGCGTTTTTCAATCCTGACATGCTAAAACCTGTTCTAAAATATTATGCAGAAGATAAATTTAAAATCATGAATTGGCAAGATTATATAAACACTCAAACTAATCCAAAAAAATAAACTTACCGTTCATCCAATTTATAGCGATGGTATTGTTATTGTTTTTAATTTTAAAATACATTAAATCGATCTAATTTTTTATCCTTTATGAAAACATACTTTCAATTACTCACATTCATTACTTTCATTTCCATTGCAGGTAAAGCACAAATGCCAGGCATGGGTTCCATGAAAGGCATGAAAGATCCAAAACTTGGAAGAGTGTATGGCAAAATTTTGGACAATGCTACTGGCTTACCAGTTGAATACGCCTCAGTGCAAGTGTTGTGGTATAGTAAAGACAGTTTGTTAGGGGGTTCTTTAGTGAAACCAAACGGAGATTTTGCCGTTGACGGATTACCTTCCTTTGGACAAATAAGAGTGAAGGTTCAATTTATTGGTTATAAAAATTACATCCAAAAAGTATACTTATCACCACCCGATAAAGTTGACCAAGATTTAGGTGATATTAGACTCATGCTTGATGACAAAACAACGAGAGAAGTAGAAATTACAGCAGAGAAAAGCACGGTAACGTTAGGTATTGATAGACGAATTTACAATGTAGATAAAGATTTATCAGCCAAAGGAGGAACAGCTGTAGATGTTATGAAAAACGTTCCAGGCGTAACCGTTGACGCTGATGGCAATGCGCAATTACGAAATCAATCGCCGACCATATTTGTTGATGGTAGACCAACTTCATTAACCTTGCAACAAATACCTGCTGATCAAATTGAACGAGTTGAAATTATCACAAATCCATCAGTTAAATTTGATGCCAGTGCAACAGGTGGTATTTTAAATATCATTATGAAAAGAAATACAAAGCCTGGTTACAATGGTATGTTGATGAGCTATATTGGAACAGGTGATCGTTATGGTGGCATGGCTAATTTAAATTTAAAAGGAGGACCTTGGAATGTATCACTCATGTATAGTTACAATCAGAGTATTAATAACAACAATGGTTATACAAATCGAACCCAACTCAATGATACAACAAAAACAGTGTTAGGATATTTCAACCAAAAAAACATTGCTCGTATGCTGAATCGTTTCAATTTTGGAAAAATAGGAATTGATTATAACATCAATAATCGAAACACAATTACCTTTTCAGAAATGATAATGGGTGGAGAGTTTAATACGAATGACATTCAAAACTATGCAGTGCTAGGTTCAAATCAAACAACCTATTTAAGTGGAGACCGTATCAATAATCAAACGGCGAAATTTAACCATTTCACATCTCAACTTCTTTACAGAAAAACATTTCCAAAAGTTGGAAAGGAATTAACCTTTGATTTAAATAATAATTTTACCATTTCAAACAATTCCTATTTATTTTCAACCTTTATGCCATACGATTCTCTTGGAAATAGAACAGGTGAGAATTTTTATCAAAAAAATATTGGATCAACTGATGCCAATCAATTTACTTTTCAAGCAGATTATGTAAATCCAATTTCTGAAACAAAAAAAATTGAACTTGGTGTAAAATCGTATTACAAATATTCCGATAGTAAAAACAATACATCAAATGCAATAGTAACAGCAGAAACGTTTGAAAGAGATAGTGCTATGAGTAATCATTATAAAATTGATGATATTATTAATGCCGCTTACATCAACTATTCAGCAAAAACATTTTTTGGAATTGGTTATCAAGCTGGATTACGTTTTGAACAATCGTACTACTCAGGAAAAATTGCTGATAAAAATTTAGCTTTCTCATACAGTTATCCTTCAAACAGTAATGATATTTTAAAATCATTATTTCCAGCAATTTATTTTTCAAAGAAATTAAAGAAAAATCAAGAGTTACAATTAAACGTCAGCAGAAAAATTCAACGCCCTAACTTCTTTCAATTAATGCCTTTCGTGATGTTTGCGGATAATCAAAACAGAAGAATAGGAAATCCTCAATTAAAACCAGAGTTTAGAAATATCAGCGAAATAAATTATAATAAAATATTCAGTAAAGGAAGTTACCTTGGTTCGGGCTATTTTAGATATGAAGAACAACCTATAACAGAAATCGCCTATTTCAGTCCAAACCCCGGCGAATCTACTGTGCTAATTAACACCACCATCAATGGTAAAAACAGTTTTCGTTATGGCATTGAAAACACCGTCAAACTTACTTTCTTTAAAAATTTAGATGTGACATTAAACGCTAACGCTTTCTATATTTATATTAAAGGTTTAGTTGTTGAAAATCAACCAGAAGTTACTGCCGAAGGATATGCTTACAACACTAAAGGAACAATCTCGTATAAATTTCCAAAAAATATTACCTTACAAGTTAATGGTAATTACGAATCTCCAAGAATATTATTATTAGGGTATTCTAAGCCAATTTATTCTATGGACGTATCTTTAAACTGCATGATTAAAACAAAATGGATTTTGAATGCAACACTCAGCGATGCTTTCAATACACGTGTTTCGGGAACACATTATGAGACGCCGTATTATGTTCAAGATTTATCACGAAGAAGAGAAACCCGTTATGTTAGATTTACCGTTTCCTATTTATTTGGAAAAATGGATGCCTCTATATTTAAGAGAAGCAAACAAATGAGAGGCATGGGACAAGAAGGTGGAGGAAATCAAGACGGACTTGATTTTAATAAATAAAAAATAAATATGATTTAAAAAACGGCTTTATTTTTCTAATAATTTACAAACTGTTAAAATTGGAATTAGTAAGTAGTATTAACATTCAGCAATTTATTTTTAATTATATTCGTTCAATTAAAAAAAACAAAACTATGAATTCAATAAAATTTATTTTATCATTAGCAGCAACTGTCTTATTTTTAAATAGCACAGCTCAAACGAAAAATACCGTTACTACTAAACCTGTAAGCTCGTTAAACTATGAATATGCCTTGAATGACCCATTCAAAGCAAGAATATACACCTTAAAAAATGGCTTGAAAGTTTACATGAGTGTTTATAAAAATGCGCCTCGTATACAAACCTACATTGCAGTGAAAGCAGGAAGTAAAAATGACCCATCTAACGCGACAGGATTGGCTCATTACTTAGAACATATGTTATTTAAAGGAACTGATAAATTTGGGTCTAAAGATTTTGTGAAAGAAAATGCTGAAATTTCTAAAATTGAAAATTTATACGAAGTATATAGAAATACAAAAGATGAAAAATCACGTAAACAAATCTACCATCAAATAGACAGTATCTCTGGAGTAGCAGCGAAGTATGCGATAGCCAATGAATACGATAAAATGTTAGCAGGTATTGGTGGACAAGGAACAAATGCATATACATCATTTGATCAAACTGTTTATGTAAATGATATACCATCTAATCAATTAGAAAGTTGGTTGAAAATTGAAGCAGAACGTTATCGTAAACCAGTTCTAAGATTATTTCATACTGAGCTAGAAGCTGTGTATGAAGAAAAAAACAGAGGATTAGATAGTGATAATAGTAAATTATGGGAAGCCGTATTTGCTGGTTTGTTCAATAAGCATACATATGGAACACAAACAACTATAGGTACCATAGAACATTTGAAAAATCCATCGATGAAAGAAATCATGAAATATTTTAATGCGAACTATGTTCCTAATAACATGGCTATTTGTTTGAGTGGGGATTTTGATCCAGATGCAACCATAAGATTGATAGAACAAACATTTGGATCAATGCCAAGTAAGGTTGTAAAAGCTTATACTTATGAAACTGAAAATCCAATCATAAAAAAAATATCAAGTGAAGTTATTGGCCCTGATGCTGAAAATATTGCCATGGCATGGCGTTTTAAAGGGACTGGAACAAAAGATGCAGACATGATTACACTTGTTAATCTATTGCTATCAAATGGACGTGCAGGATTATTAGATTTAAATTTAAATCAAGAGCAAAAGGTTTTAAGCTCGGGTGGTTATGCCTATGTTTTAAAAGATTATAGTACTCATATTTTATTTGGTGAACCAAAAGAAGGTCAGAAATTAGAAGATGTTGAACAATTATTATTAAATCAACTTTCTTTACTAAAAAAAGGTGAATTTCCTGATTGGTTGATGAGTGCTGTCATTACCGATATGAAATTTCAAAAAACAAAAGAATTAGAAAATAATCAATCAAGAGCCTCTGCATTTGTTGATGCCTTTGTAAATGATACAAAATGGCAGTACGCCGTAAATACGATTGATAGACTTTCAAAAATAACGAAACAAGACGTCATAGATTTTGTGAAATTAAATTATAACGACTCTAATTATGTTGTAGTATATAAACGAATTGGAGAAGATAAAAATATTCAAAAAGTTGAAAAACCAAGCATCACTCCAGTAGAAGTTAACAGAAATGATCAGTCAACATTTGTAAAAAACATTTTAAATAAAACTCCAACAACCATTCATCCGAAATTCATTGATTATGATAAGGATGTAACTAAAACGGTAATTAAATACAACATTCCTTTATTATATAGTCAAAACACAGAAAATCAATTATTTGATTTGTACTACACATTTGATATGGGGACTAATAATGATAAATTATTACCATTAGCCATAGAATATATACCCTACTTAGGAACATCAAAAATGTCACCGGCAGAAGTGCAACAAGCGTTTTACAAATTAGGTTGCTCTTTTAATGTATTTAACTCTGAAAATCAGACTTGGGTAAGCTTAACAGGGCTAACAGAAAACTTTAAACAAGCAACGCAATTATTTGAAAATTTATTAAATGATCCTAAAATTAATGAAGAAGTTTTAAAAAATTTAGTTTCAGATATTTCTAAGAAACGTTCTGATGCGAAACAAGATAAAAGAACCATTCTTCAAAAAATGATGGTTAATTACGCGAAATTTGGAATAAATAATCCAGCTACAAACATTCTGTCTGAAAATGAACTGTCATCAATAAAAACAGAACAAATAGCGAGTTTAATAAAAACATTAACAACATTTGATCATAAAATTTTATATTATGGCCCTCAATTAGTTGGTGATGTAAAAGAAATATTAAATGAGAAACATGAAGTTTTAAGCCCTGGATTAAAACCAGTTCCAAGCGAAACAGATTTTAAATCACAACCATTTAATAATACGGTATATGTAGTTGATTTTGACATGAAACAAGCTGAAATTGTTGTTTTAACAGAAGGACAATCCTATAAGCCAGAAAACGTTCCACTTATCTCCATGTACAACGAATACTTTGGAGGTGGTATGAGTTCTGTGGTGTTTCAAGATTTAAGAGAATCTAAAGCGCTAGCATATTCATGCTATTCAACCTATCGTGCCCCTCGCGACCTAAAGGCATCGTATTATAATTTTTCATACATCGGGTCTCAAGCAGATAAATTACCAGAAGCATTAGTTGGTATGAATAACCTTTTAAACAATATGCCAAAATCAGAAAATGGATTTAATGCGGCAAAAGAAGCTATTTTACAGAACATAAAAACAGAAAGAATTAACAAAGCTGATATTTTATTTAACTACTTAAACGCTAAAAAATTTAATTTAAGTTCAGATATTAGACAAGATATTTACGAAAAAGTATCATCAATGACTTTTGAAAATATAAAATCATTTCAAGATTCTGAAATAAAAAATAAGCCAAGCGCCGTATTAGTTTTAGGAAAGAAAGATTTGCTTGACATTAAAACACTTGAAAAATTTGGTACAATTAAATACTTAACCTTGAAAGAAATATTTGGGTATTAAAAACGTTAATCTAAAAAAAATAAATAAAAAAGTTTAACCTTAAAACTTTTTTTAGTTGTACATCCAATTGGACTTTTTCATATTATAAATTACAGATTATAATTAGTATTCAATTTATAGATAAGAACCTATTAAGTTTAATTTAAAATAAACAATAAAAAATACGGGCAAATGGTGCCCGTATTTTTTATTGATATAATTCCGAAAGATCATAAAAAAGAAAGCAAGGAAAAGCCTCGTTAATGATTGACACAAAAATTTAATAAATAATATTTAACCTATTTTATTCATTTACCTTAAATTTGAGATCAAAAAAATAGGCTTGATTTAAAATATACTGAATAGGTTTACCTGTTTTCAGTAGATTACAGGTGTTATATAAATTTATAAGCTCAGATTGATTGATACGCTCATTCATTTTAATTAGAACCTCAGACTTAGAGAATCCTAAATAATAATTACAGACAAGATCAAACACCGCCATAATTTCGTTATCGGTGTAAGAATCATTAAGATTGATCTTATAGAATTTTAATAGGCTGGATAAATTATTGTCATTAATTTTCATAGTCTGATTTTTTTGGAAACAAAAAACCCCTAAAGTTTACACTAAAGGGGTTCATTGAAAATTGGCATCGACATACTCTCCCAGGTTTTAGACCAAGTACCATCTGCGCAGGTGGGCTTAACTTCTCTGTTCGGAATGGGAAGAGGTGATCCCCACCGCTATAGACGCCATAAAGGGATCATTAGATTAAAAGGATTAAAGCTACATGATTTAGAAAGATGAACTTTCAAAACATGATTACTTTCAAACTTGTAACTAATGTTAACATATTTGAAAAAAGACACGAGTTTATCTTGACATATTATAATAAAATATTGGATGCGCATAACAGAAAGCTTACGGGTAATTAGTATTACTCGGCTTTGACATTACTGCCTTTACACCTGTAACCTATCAACGTTGTAGTCTTCAACGACCCTTATAAAGAAAACTAATCTTGAGGTGAGTTTCGCACTTAGATGCTTTCAGCGCTTATCTCATCCACACATAGCTACCCAGCGATGCCTCTGGCGAAACAACTGGTACACTAGCGGTGTGTCCGACTCGGTCCTCTCGTACTAGAGTCAGCGCCCCTCAATTTTCTAACGCCCACAACAGATAGGGACCGAACTGTCTCACGACGTTCTGAACCCAGCTCGCGTGCCACTTTAATCGGCGAACAGCCGAACCCTTGGGACCTTCTCCAGCCCCAGGATGTGACGAGCCGACATC
>JBILCJ010000218.1:0-3501 GCA_044353195.1 Bacteroidia bacterium
GGTTAATTAAGAATTTTCCTGATAGAGCATCAAAAGTTTGGAATCAAATTAGTTCCTGCTACACTGGAAAAGTAGGTGATAATAGAAAAAGCGTAAGAATAAAAGGAGAAGGTGTTGTTGCAGAATCAATTAGGCAATTATTTGAAGTGTCAAAAGCAAAATTTATGCAAAACTCAAAAGAATTTCAATTTCAAACAAATGAGTTTAATTATAAGGCAGGCGATAAACAGTTAAGTCTGTTTTGATTTTAAAATAGGCAAAACTGTTCCAAAAACACTAATTATCAAAAAAAATAAGACAAAATACTGTTAAAATGATAAAAACTGGGTTACCTTTAAGCGTTAAACGTATTAATAGAAACAGACTTTATGTCGAAAGTAACGTACACAGACCTAAATTTTATAGATGGGCTAAAGCATAATGATGATGTTGTGCTGCGTGCTTTATACAAAAAGTATTATAATCTCGTTCTTAAATATGTTGTAAACAATAGTGGAAATAGCGAATCTGCAGCTGATATTTACCAAGAAACGCTTATCGTACTCTATGAAAACGTACAAAAACCAAGTTTCGAATTAAATTGTCAATTACAAACGTATATCTATTCGATTGCGAAAAATTTGTGGTTAAAACAATTACGAAAAAATGGAAATATCATACGTTTTAAAGATGATGATGAAAATGAAGTCGTTGATGTGACAGATGAAATATCAGACCATTACAAAAAAGATTCTGACATTCAAAAAATGAACGAGAGTTTAGAGGAATTAGGAGAGCCTTGTAAAACCATTTTGAAAGATTTTTATGTTTATAAATTAAACATGGAACAAATTTCAGAAAAATTTGGTTATACAAATTCGGATAACGCGAAAACACAAAAATATAAATGTTTACAACGATTAAAACGACGTTTTTTTGAAGATTAAACTATAACAAATGAGAGCAACTGATTTATTTGACAATTATTTATTTGGAACGATTACTGAACAAGATAAACTTGATTTTGAATTACGTTTGAAAAATGACACTGAATTTGCCATAGCATTTGAAAAGCACCGTACTTTAATTGAAGGTCTTAATCAACATGAGCAGCATGCTGCTATCAAACAAATATTTTCAACGATACATCAACAATCATTTGGGAAAGACGCTAAAATCATTTCAATCAAAGAAAGTTTTGCAAAAAAGCATGGTAAATTAGTTGCAGTAGCGGCTTCAGTAGCAGTCATTGCAGTATTAAGTACGTTCACTATTTTAAGTGCTGGTGGTTATTTATTAAAACAACAACGCAACGATATTACTGATTTAAAAAGAGATGTTACAGAGTTAAAATACTCTCAAGAAGCAATCATCGGAGGTATAAGCAGTGCTAAAACAAATCGCTTAAAAAAATATGCACCGGCTAACATTGAAGGGACTGGTTTTGCAATAAATAATAAAGGGTATTTTATTACAAGTTTACACATGGTAAAAAATGCTGATTCTGTTTTCGTAACCAATTCCTTATTAGAAAGGGTTTCTGCCAAATTAATAGCCGTAGATAATAGCTTGGATATCGCAATTTTTAAATTAGAACAAGTTGATGCGATTTCAATGAAACAATATCCTTTTTCATTTAACAATCATCATTCTGAAATTGGTGATAAAGTATTTACCATTGGATACCCTCGTAAAGACATTGTATACGGAGAAGGCGCATTGAGTTCGCTATCTGGTTACAACAACGATACAACGATGTTTCAAATTTCAATTCCTGTAAATCCGGGTAATAGTGGTGGACCATTGATTGACGAAAAGGGAAATGTGATTGGAATGATTCGCGGTAAATTAAGTAATGCCGAAGGAACAGGGTTTGCTATTAAATCTGATTTACTAAAACAAATTATTGACTCTGTAAAAGATGAAACTATAAAAGCTGAACTTGTTTTAAATACAAAAAAATCAACATTAAAAGGACTAAAACGCAGTGAACAAATTAAACGAATGGAGCCATTCGTGTTTAATATTATGGTTTACAAAAAATAAATTAAAATTATTTTAATTTACCCAGTTCCTTTTTAGGGAAATATTTTTTAAAATTATAGGTAAAGGTTAACATATAATACCTATTCAACACATTTGTTTGAGAATCTTGAATGTAACTATCTGTATTAGTTCGAGCCACACTATTATTCTTATTTAATAAATCATAGATAGTGAATCGTAATTCAGCCTGCTTGTTTTCTAAAAACTTATAACCCAGAGCAGTATTCCACAGTGAAATTGATTGATTGAAATTAGTTGTTAATCCTGAATAATACATATTAGAAAAATCACTTTGCAATACTAAACCCTTCCAAGGATTTAATGTAATTTTTAGTTTAGAACTTTGAGAAAAGTAAGTCGTGTTTGATGATGATTGCAATGTGTTATTAATATTACTGTAAGAAGAATTAGATGACATAGTGAAATCAATTTTTTCGCTTATATTACTGCTTAAAACAATACCTAACCCACTAGTTGCAGTATTCGCATAATTAATTTGGGTATTAATCAAACCAGGAATATGGTTATAATTACCCGACACATTTAAACTTAAATTAGTCTTTAATTTTTTGATTGGAAAAGTGTAATTTATAAATGAACGAATGGAAAAATAACCATCCAAATTGACTGGACGAATAATTTGAGAACCTTGTTTCAAAAAAACAGAATTATAAACGATTGTATCTTGATTAGCAATCAACGTGCTATTGCCAATGTAATTAGTAGAATAATTAGCGCCTAATAAAGCAAAGAACGACGTGGCTTTAACTGTATTAACTCCCGAATAACGCATATTCAAATTTTGTTGAAAATCCTGTTTCAATTCGGGGTTTCCAGTACTTAATTGTAAGACGTTGGTGTTATTAATAACATCTTGCAATTGATCAATGGTAGGAGCATTATTGCTTGTGCGGTAATTAATGCGCAAATTTTTCTTAGGAGAAAACTTAAATTGAAATTGAGCGGAAGGCAAAATAGATTCGAATGATTTACTCATTTGATAACTGGACGGAATCTCTTGTTGTTTAGAAAGTTGTGCCAATTGGTAGGCTGCATTAACCGAAAAATTCATTTTTGTTTTTTGATAACGATACCCAAAACTGCCCGCATGAGACTGGTATTGGTTATTAAACACATTTGTTAAGGAACTATCTAAATCAGTATATGCGTTGCTATTACTAAAAGAATTAAACGTTCGTTTGGAAGAAAAATTATTCGAATACGTTGCAGAATAATCAACTAATAAAATATGAAATGAATCTAGTGGTTCAGTATATGAAGCATTCGCTTTTATATTATAACTATTTTTTAAAACATATGATTCTTGATCAAGTGTATCTGCAAAAACAGTACCTGTATTAAAATATGAGGTTAGCGTATATAATGTATTATCGCCTTGATTATCTGTCAGCGTTGGTGTGGCATTAATAGAAAATGTTCTTCCTTTCTTTGCAAAAGCATGGCGGTACAAAATTA
>JBILCJ010000057.1:0-11663 GCA_044353195.1 Bacteroidia bacterium
TTGTTATTTTTATTTGATACGTATATCCATACAGCCATTTATAGGTAATTTCTCCAGCCCTATTGTGTGTTGCATCTGCTTGTTTAACAAAAGCAAACAGTGTAAGTAGAATAGCTATAAATTTCAAAGGGCGCATAGGGATCAGAACTTATTGCTTAATAATTTTTTTAGTTATGTTGGTGTTATTATTTCCTGTAATTTTTAAAAAATAAATGCCAGTATTTACATCTCTTAAACTAAACTGAAATGTATTTTGATTTAATTTTATCCAATCTCTCATCAATACGGTAACCAATTTTCCTTGTACATCAACTAATTCAAAAGTCATGTACTCAGGTTTGGTAATGGTGAAATCCACACTAATTAGGTCTTGCGCTGGATTTGGAAAAAGTAAAACGGATGGTTGGTTTTTGACTGATTCGTTAACACCTAAAACTTGATTCGCGTCTAAACCAATTTGAGCAATCCAAGCTGCGTGCACATATTTATAAACTGTATTGTACTGATAACTGTAATAGCCGCTTATCCAAACTTGACCAGGTTTATTATATCGACGCTGTGAACCACTATAATCTCCCCATCTTTCAAGGTTACTAGATAATAAATCTATGGTTTTTAATCCATTTTTTATTCTCAAAATAGGCGAAAAATTCCCAAGAGCATCGGCTCTCATAGCTGAGCAACCTGCAAATACCTTTGGCGAACTATGGTTGAAATTGATAATGGCTGTATTATCTATGGCACTATTACCAGCATAGGAAATATTAGGATAACCAAAATCCATCGTATCATTTGCAATAATATAACCTTTTGCAATAGGGCTAGCGCTTTGGGGATTAGTCACAACTCCATAATAAGCAGTAACTTGGTTATTAGCTGGATTTTTTGTGTTGTGAACATATTGAATCATATTGTTTTCATAAAAGGCGCCTAAGGTTCTCGCATCATTACACGCTAAAGACTGCGTAGAAATTGCTGTTCCGAGTGTATTTGGTTGCCTACCAGCAGGAGGGAAATAATAGGGCTGATTACTCACTAATGCTTTTACTGTTACTGTATTTGTTGGTGCGCCAATTGTGTCTGTTACGTTTACTAAAAAAACAGTGTCGTTCATGGATGCGAAATTTCGATTCGAGATAAAATACATATTAGGTTTATACAATTTACTTCCGCCTTTAGCAGGGCATAAATTTCTAATTGACTTTGAACCATATTTAATATTATAATGCATAAAGGCACCTAAAGGCAATCCAGCGTAACCACTATCTTTTTTTATTTGCCAAATAACGGTTTCAACAAAGCCAGTTTGCCATGAACTATCATTACGCAATAAATTAATACTTAAAAATAATTCTTTCTCTGTCATTGCCAACATAGGGTAATCACTCCAAAGGTTATTATTTAAAGGATTTCCAGGCAATGTATATAAATTCCAAGCTCCGTTTGGATTATTTGTTTGTGAAAAACCAAAAATTAATTTACTCGTGGTATCTACAAAGCCCGTAAAACACATAAAAATAAAACGGTCTGATTTTGGATCATATAAAACCTTTGGATCAGATTCTTGATGTTTACTATTGACTGGTGCAGTGAAAGCTGCTAACGATTTAATAGCAGAAGCAACGCCGGTATTGATGTTCTTAATATAAATATTTGTATTAACGACCGACATAACAAATCCCGAATCAGAAATAGCAATGTCGTTATCATTTGGGGTGCTTGAACCCCACGGATTTCCCATAGCGCTATAACCTAAAGCTAAATTCGGCAAAACAGTTGTTTGTTGACTTGCATTGGCTTGACTTTTATTTTCTGGATAATGATATTGAACCATTTTTTCAGAACCTGGTTTTGGCATTTCTTTCACAAGCATAACAGGTGCAAAATCTTGAGAAATGCTCTCAAAATTAATTGTTGCTTGCTTGTTAAAAACAAACTGCTTTCTAGAACTGGTAGATTGAGCGATTGTCATTAAAAAGCAAAGGCCAAAGCATAAAGTATAAAGTTGTTTTTTCATTCTATTATCTTACATTAAATTTACTTTAAAAGTAAAGAAAATAAAACAGAAAAAAGAAAACATTTTTTATCTAAAATCCTAAAAAAGTAAAAGGTTAGGCCACTTTTGTGCTACTAAAAATATTTTTAAATTATTTTATCAAATTATGACTTTACGTTTAGAATAGTTGTAATTTTACTTTCCTAAACAAAAACAACTATTTAATGAGCTCTTCTAATCATGGCCATGTAAGTAAAGTTACGATGGCAGGTCTTATTGTTACTCTCGGAATTATTTATGGCGACATTGGAACTTCACCACTTTATGTAATGAGTGCCATTATTGGTAAAAGCGTGATTGATATAGATATTGTTAAAGGAGGTATCTCTTGTATTTTTTGGACGCTAACATTACAAACCACAGTTAAATATGTTATTCTAACTCTTCAAGCAGATAATAAAGGAGAGGGCGGTATTTTTTCTTTATATACATTGGTTAAACGAACAAAATTTAAATGGTTGTTAGTTCCAGCAATTATTGGAGGAAGCGCATTATTAGCAGATGGTATTATTACGCCTCCCATTTCAGTTTCATCAGCGATTGAAGGATTAAAAGTATATAACGCTGAATTAAATACAGTGCCAATTGTTATTGGTATTTTGTGTGGCTTATTTTTTATTCAACAATTTGGAACGAGTTTTATTGGTAAATTTTTTGGTCCGATGATGATGGTTTGGTTCTTAATGTTAGCTGTTTTAGGGGTATATCAAATGAGTCATAATTGGGCTATTTTATCATCGTTAAATCCATATTATGCTTATCATTTATTACAAATACATCCTTCTGGCTATTTAATTTTAGGAGCTGTTTTTTTATGTACAACAGGAGCCGAGGCTTTGTATTCAGATTTAGGACATTGTGGTAAACAAAATATTCGTATTTCTTGGATATTTGTAAAAACAACTTTAGTATTAAACTATTTCGGTCAAGGCGCTTGGCTTATTGCCCATCAAGGACAAACATTAGATTCATTTAAATCCAGTAACCCTTTTTATGCGATTATGCCTGAAGGTTTTTTACCTTATGGAATAATTATCGCTACAATGGCAGCTGTTATTGCATCTCAAGCATTAATAAGTGGCTCATTTAGTTTAATTAACGAAGCCATGCGATTAAATTTATGGCCCAAAGTACGCGTAAAATATCCTTCTGTATTAAAAGGTCAATTATATATTCCATCCATCAACTGGCTATTGCTTGCTGGATGTATTGGTGTAGTTTTATACTTTAGAAAAGAAGAAAATATGCAGGCAGCTTATGGTTTAGCTATAGTATTATGTATGTTGATGACAACAACCTTGCTTAATTTTTATATGCACATGAAACGTATGAATCCATTTTTAATTTACTTCGTTATTGCTGTATATATAGTTATTGAGTTTGCATTTATGGCTGCAAATCTTAGTAAGTTCTCTCATGGTGGATGGATTACACTTTTAATATCAAGTGTTTTAATGGCAGTAATGGCCATTTGGTATTTAGCAAAGAAAATCAGAAACCGATATACTGACATCGTAAAATTATCTGAACATCAGCAAAAATTAGTTGACTTAAGTAATGATGATTCCATTCCAAAATATGCGACACATTTAGTGTATATGACAAGCGCAAATAATCCAGAAGAAATAGAATCTAAAGTAATTTATTCGATATTACAAAAACGACCTAAACGTGCTGATATCTATTGGTTTGTGCACGTGGATGTGATGGACGAACCGTATCGTATGGATTATAAAGTAACGCATGTGGCAGCAGACGATATCATTCGCGTTGATTTTAGATTAGGGTTTAGAGTAGCGCCAAAAGTAAATTTAATGTTTAGAAAAGTGGTTGAAGATTTAGTGAAAAATAAAGAGGTAGATATTACAAGTCGATACGAATCTTTAAATAAAAATAATATTATCGGTGACTTTAAATTTGTCGTTCTAGAGAAATTCTTGTCTTATGAAAACGAATTACCATTGTTTGAAAAAATAATTTTGAACGCCTACTTCTTCTTGAAACGATTTAGTTTAAGTGAGGCAAAAGCATTTGGATTGGATAGTAGTTCGGTGAAAATTGAGAAATTTCCTATGGTTATTAGTCCAGCAAAAGAATGTAACTTACACCGAATACTTTAACTTAATGTTATAATTTGTGATTGTAATTGCGAATATTTATATTCGTATATCAAATTATTAAAAATATGTTTCAAAAATCAAGCAAAAACAATTCGACTGAATCTGTTTCTATTAATTTAATAGGAAATGGAACTGCTATAACTGGAGATATTAAATCAAGTGGGGATATTCGAATTGACGGAATACTAAACGGGAACATTACCATTAATGGTAAACTAGTTATTGGTTCTACAGGTAAAATTGAAGGAAATATCATCTGTCAAAATGCAGATATTTCAGGAGAAATAAAAGGAAAAATTAATGTAAGCGAATTACTTATTTTAAAATCAAGCGCTAAACTTGTCGGCGATATTATTACAGGTAAAATTTCAATAGAACCAAACGCAACATTTACAGGCTCTTGTAATATGGGTGCGGTAGTAAAAAACATATCTCATGCCAACGAAGCAACCACTGAAACAACAACAAAAACCGCTTAACGCTTACGCAAAATATAGTAGCCTTGGTATTCAAATGGGTTTGATAATTGGAGGTGGCTCTTATGGTGGATTTAAATTAGACGAACATTATGCAAATAAAACACCTGTTTTTACAATCATACTGAGTCTTTTATCCATCGCACTTTCTATGTACATTCTATTAAAGGATTTTATAAAACCGACTAAAAAATGAATCACAAAAAATATTATTTGCAACTTGTCATCATTTGCATTGGAACATTATTGTTATCATTTGAATTATCGAAACTACCTACTCCTTATTTTTTAAGCTCACATTATTGGATTCCAACATTGTTTTTTTTAATCACAACTTTATTAATTAATAAACTTTTAACCAATGGAGACAAAGCTTCCAAAGAATTTGTTTTTAAAACTTTAGCCATGAGTATGGCTCGATTATTAGGATGTATGATATGTGTTTTCATATACTCACTCGTAAATAAAACAGGTGCATTAGCCTTCACTTGTCATTTTATGATTTCTTACATAGTTTTTACTGTATTTGAATTATCATTTCTATTAAAATACATCAAACAACCATCAAACTAAATTTATAACAATAAAAAAATAAGTATGATAAAAAACCTATTAATTGCCGCATCACTAAGTTTCTCTATTGTTTGTAGCGCACAAACTAAAACAAACACAAAAGGGAGTGAATACCAATTTACAATTGTAAAAAATTTAGATGCCACAGATGTACAAAATCAAAATCAAACTAGTACTTGCTGGTCATTTTCTAGTTTGTCTTTTTTTGAAAGCGAACTCATGAGAATGGGAAAAGGAAAAGAATTTAATTTATCTGAAATGTTTGTAGTAAGAAAAACCTATCCACTTAAAGCAGATAATTATGTAAGAATGCATGGTTGCAATAACATGGCTGAAGGAGGTGGATTTCCAGATGTGTTAAATGTTATTCGAAAATATGGTATGGTTCCAGAAGAAATCTATACAGGGAAAAAAAACATAAAAGACCCACACAATCATTCGTTATTAGAATCTAATCTAAAAGCTGTTTTAAAGTCAACGATTGATGAAAAAAACCCAAAAATTGATTTTGAAGCTATGCATCAAATTGTTGAAAATACATGTGACGCCTATTTAGGTAAAACTCCAGATAAATTTAATTATAAAGGAAAAGAGTATACACCGAAAACCTACTCAGAAGCACTTGGTATTAATCCCGACGACTATATTATCTTAACATCATTTTCTCATCATCCCTTTTATTCAAAATTTGTTTTAGAAATTCCTGACAATTGGAATTGGGAATTAGCAAATAATGTTCCTTTAAACGATTTACAAGAAACCATGCAATATGCTATTAATAATGGCTATACCATTGCTTGGGGTGCTGATATTAGTGAAAAAGGATTTCGCTTTAAAGATGGTTTAGCGCTTGTTCCTCAAACACCATTTCAAGAAATGACCGAAGAGCAAAAATTAGACATGGTTAAAAAACCTCAACCTCAACTTCCAATCACACAAGAATTACGTCAACAAGCGTTTAATAATTACGAAACACAAGATGATCATGGCATGCATATTGTAGGTATAGCCAAAGATCAACTAAACACACCTTATTACATTGTAAAAAATTCTTGGGGAAAAGATCGAAATGAATGTGATGGTTATTTTTATGCGTCAGAGAACTATGTACTTTACAAAACAACAAGTATTATGATTCATAAAAAAGGAATACCCTCAAGCATTGCAAAAAAACTAGGAATCACACAATAAGGTTAAACACATACTTCGAACAATTTCATCATTATTAAATATTATCAACTATGGAAGAACAGACAAACTCAGAACAAAAAAAACCTAAATTATTATGGATTTTTATTACTGTGCTAACTTTGACAAACTGTGTAACGCTTTGGCTTTATTTACAAGAAAAGGCAAGTGTGAAAGAAACAATTGTGTTAAAGGAAGAGGTTATTGTAGAACGTGACAATGTGAAAAATGACTTACTACAACTTCAAAAAGATTTTAGTTCGTTAGAAACAAACGACGAAGCCTTAAAAACAGAAATTGAAGCTAAAAAAGCGGAAATAGCCACTTTATTAATCGATGCTGAGAAACACAAAGGTGATGCACGAATAATTTCGAAATTAAGAAAAGAATCCGAAACACTTCGTCAAATTATGCGTGGCTATGTGCGAACAATTGATTCATTGGGAACATTAAATAAAAATTTAATTGTAGAAAAAAATAGCGTGCTTAGAGACTTAGCATCAGAGAAAGGTAAAATTACTAACCTTAATAAAGAGAAGGAAGACTTAAATGCAACTATTCAAAAAGGCTCTATTTTGTCTTGCTTTAATGTTTCTGCAAAAGGTGTTAAATTTAAAAGCGGTGGAAAAAAAGAAATACAAACATCTAAAGCATCAAAAACTGAAAAAATAAAAGTTTCATTTTCTTTGGGAGAAAATAAAATTGCAAAAAGTGGCGAAAAAACAGTGTTTGTTCGTGTTATAACTCCGGATGGAAAAGAAATGGCTAAAAGTTATGATGATAATTACCGATTTAAATTTAATAAGTCAAGTGGTTATTTTGCCGGAAAAGAAACACTTAACTATGCTAATTCAGAAATTAGTGGTGTAACATACTGCGAAGGACAAGGCGAATTAGTGCCAGGAAATTATATCATCGAAATTACTTGTGATGGCGTTGTCATAGCAAACACAACGTTACGTTTAGATTAAGTTCTTAAAATTGATACCTACAAAATAGCTCAGAATTTTCTGGGCTTTTTTTATACACAAATAAAATAAAGATTTGCTAAAAAAAATAATCCAAAGGCAATGAGTAATCCATTTACAGTAAAATGTTTATTAACCGCATAAATAAACATTCCTAATAGAAGAACCATGATACTCAAACTAAAAGAAGGATAGGTATTAATATTCCAAAATAACCGATCGTCGTTACTGAACTTTACTTTTAAAATTTTTCCGAAAACAACATCTTTTCCAACCGAAATAGATTGCTCGGGAAGTGGTTCCGTGAAAAATAAATCTGTTTTAATAGTGAAATTTTTCTCCCCTGTGGTTTCAAGATTAACCTCAGCAATTGACCGTTGTCCGTTTGCTTGATGAAAAGGCCCTGAGCGAGAAACAGAAACATGCGTGATTGTATCATTTTTCCAATGGCAAACAAACAATACACTGCATATGTAATAGGCCAATAGTGCAACTAATAGGACATTAAGCATATTAAAACTCTTAAAAAAATTAGACTTTTTAAACGTTTCTATTTTTTGAGTTTGTTTTAATTGTTTTAATTTAATAAAATAATGTAATTCTTCAGCAGATAGAGGATTACGCTGTCTGCGTTTTGGTTGTTCCTCAATCATTACTACTTAAAGATTTATTTTTTTATCTAACAAATAATTATTTCTATCACCTGAATTACGCAATATCAATTCGCCAATAAAACCAGCTAAAAACAACATCGTTCCTAAAACCATACTCACTAATGAAATATAAAAGGAAGGACGATCTGTTAGCAAGCGAGCACGAGTATGAGCAATAAAAACATGATAAAATTTATCACATCCTAAATAAAGTGCAGTGCATAAACCAACGGCAAACATTAATGTTCCAATCAAACCAAAAAAGTGCATAGGCCGCTTTCCGAACTTTGATAAAAAGGTAATCGTTAATAAATCGAGAAATCCATTGATAAAACGTTCCCAACCAAATTTACTAACGCCATATTTTCGAGCTTGATGCTGAACTACTTTCTCTCCAATGTTATAAAAGCCTGCATTCTTTGCTAAAACAGGAATGAAGCGATGCATTTCTCCATATACTTCGATACTCTTCACAACATCTTTTCGATATGCTTTTAAGCCACAATTCATATCGTGTAATTTAATACCAGATATTTTTCGGTTGGTCCAATTGTATAATTTGGAAGGAATATTTTTTGTAACAGCATTATCAAACCGTTTTTGCTTCCATCCACTTACCAAATCAAACTTTTGTTCAGTAACCATTTTATACAATTCAGGTATTTCATCTGGCGAATCTTGTAAATCAGCATCCATTGTAATCACAACATTACCTTGTGCTGCTTCAAAGCCAACAAACAAGCCAGGAGATTTTCCGTAATTCCTTCTAAACTTTATGGCTTTTACTTCAGGATTTTGCCCTGCTAACGCTTCAATTACCTTCCAGGAATTATCTTTACTTCCATCATCTACAAAAATAACTTCATAAGATAATTTATGCTGATCCATAACGGATTTAATCCAACTATGTAATTCGGGTAAAGACTCAGCTTCGTTATATAGAGGAATGACAATTGAAATATCCATAAATTAAATTTAGTTTTTGTGTAATAATATACAACATACAAATTTTGCGAAAATAATGCGAATAACGAAATATTTTTCTATTTTTACAGTGGGTAAGTCTTTCACGACCAGCTCCTGTCAAATCCCCCAGGATGGGAACATAGCAAGGGTAGATGGTTGTAGCGGTGCGATGAAAGTAGCTTACCCATTTTTTGTGCCCTAAATTTTAGTGAAAGCATCGCTAAAACAATCATGAAATAAACCTTATCTTTGCCATCTATGGTAACATACAACCCAAAAGATTGGTTCAAACTCATCATTCAGTTTCATAAAAGCGATACATTTCGCCGCTTGTTTTTTTCGATGATAAGCATTGGTATATATGCTGGGCTGGTTGTGTATTTCGAATTGCATTTTTTTCACATTAACACAAAAAATCCAACAGTGATGCATTCCATTTTAGGATTTGTTTTATCCATGTTACTCGTATTTAGAACCAACTCAGCTTATGATAGATGGTGGGAAGGACGAAAAATGTGGGGTAGTTTCGTTAATAATTCAAGAAATTTATCTTTAAAATTATCAGCAATCGTTAATCATAAAAGCGACAAAGAAGATTTAAAACTTTTAATTACAAATTATATTTTCTCAGTAAAAAATCATTTAAGAGGAAAATATATTCAATCAGAATTCCAAGACACGAAAACTCTTCTTTTAACTGAATTTGCTGACGCAGAACATAAACCAAATTTGATTGCAAAACACCTATATAAAAAAATTTTTATTCTCCATCAAAACAAGGATTTAACAGCTGAGCACCTCGTGATTTTGAATGATGAATTAAAATCATTTACAGATAATTGCGGAGCCTGCGAACGTATTAAAAATACACCTATCCCCTATTCATACAATATTTTTTTAAAGAAAATGATTTTTTTGTATTGTATGTCGCTCCCTATTTTTTTCGGAAATGAATTTGGTTACATCACCATTGCCATTACAGTAATAGTATTATACGTGTTTGCAAGTATTGAATTAATTGCAGAAGAGATAGAAGATCCTTTTGGTGAAGATGAAAATGACTTGCCATTAGATGATATGTGTAAGCGAATAAAAACTAATTTAACAGAAATATTTAAGTAAGATGTACCAAAACGATTTGATTTTAAGAGCAGCCAAAGGCGAACAGGTAGAAAGAGTTCCAGTATGGTTAATGCGTCAAGCTGGTAGAATTTTACCAGAATATAAAGCTGTTAGAGCTAAAGCAAAAAACTTTATTGAGTTTGTAAAAACTCCTGAAATGGCCGCTGAAGTAACCATTCAGCCAGTTGATATTTTAGGTGTGGATGCTGCGATTATTTTTTCGGATATTTTAGTGATACCAGAGGCCATGGGTTTACCTTATCAAATGATTGAAGCCAAAGGTCCATTTTTTGAAAAAACAATTAAAACACAATCAGACATTGATGTCCTTCACATAGCTGATGGCAATGATTTAGATTATGTTATAAAAGCCATTGAACTGACAAAAAAAGGATTAAACAATAGAGTGCCACTGATTGGATTTGCTGGCGCTCCTTGGACGATCATGGCTTATATGGTTGAAGGAAGCGGAAGTAAAACATTTAGTCAGGCTAAAAAATTAATGTATCAAGAACCTGCATTAGCACATCAACTACTTGAAAAAATTACACAAAGCACCATCAATTATTTAAAAGCACAAATTGCTGCAGGAGCTGATATGATTCAAATTTTTGATAGTTGGGCAGGTGTTTTAGGAAACGATCAATACACTGCATTTTCATTGCAATACATTTCTAAAATTTGTGATGCCATTTCCCCACTTGTTCCTGTTACAGTATTTGCAAAAGATGCGCACTTTGCATTAGCCAATATGTCAAAATTAAATTGCAATACGATTGGATTAGATTGGACTATTAATCCACAAGATGCTAGAATCATTGTTGGAAGCGGTAAAACATTACAAGGCAATGCGGATCCTTGTTTGCTATATGCTGATGAAAAAACGATTGAACTAGAAGCTAAAAAAATGGTGAATGCATTTGGTAAACATCGTTACATCGCAAACCTTGGTCATGGTCTTTATCCTGATTTAGATAAAAACAAAGTGAAGTTTTTTATTGATTGTATTAAGTCAATGTAATTATTGTTTAACATAAGATTTGATGTTACTCAACTAGCAACATCAAATCTTTTCCAATATCACTTCTGTAATATTTTTTATCGTAGGAAATATTTTCCGCGGTTACAAAACTTTTAGCAACAGCTTCCTTAATTGAATCCCCAAAAGACGTAATAGCAAATACGCGCCCACCATTGGTTAGCACTTTATCATCTTTTAAAATAGTTCCTGAGTGAAATACAATACTATTGTTAGTTGATTTGTAATTACTAATTTCTAAGTGTTTTTCATACTCTTCGGGATAGCCACCAGAAACTAAAACTACGGCACTTGCTGTTTTAGGAGTTACACTAAAATTTTTAGTATGTAAGGTTTGTGTAGCAACACCTTGCAATAAATCTAGTAAATCAGATTCGATACGAGGAATCACAACTTCCGTTTCAGGATCTCCCATACGGCAATTGTATTCGATTACCTTTGGTTCTCCATCATCATTCATTAAACCAATAAAAATAAATCCACGGTAATCAATATTGTCTTC
>JBILCJ010000220.1:0-3486 GCA_044353195.1 Bacteroidia bacterium
CATTGCTCTTGAAAAAATAATTAAAGATTAATCTTCAAAATCATTCTTCAAAAGTAAAAGCTCGTCAATTTAATTGGCGAGCTTTTTTTGTTTAACCTATCTATCTGAAAAACAAAGAAAAAATTAGTCTAAAAAAATATGTCATATACCTAACATAACTAGCTATATGGCGAGTTTTTTTTCACTAAACTATATTAAAAGTAACTTTAATAAAATAGAAAGTTTACTGATCCTCCAAAAAATAGGCAGCTGGCTTCAAATAATATGAGTGCAATTAAATTAAATAAAATGAAAATAATTCAGCATGTTGCCGCATGGATTGTTTTTATCATCATTCAATTTATTCAATATAATGCCTTCAATCCCTTATCAGAAAGTTTTAGCAATAATTCAAAATACATAGCATTTTTCTTTTCCAATACCTTATTAATTCTATTTTATTATCTAAATTACTATTATGCCTTTCCAAAACTTTTATTCAACAATAAAAGATTAAGTTATGGTTTGTTTGTATGTTTTTATATATCACTGTTTTTTTTGTTGTTTGTTATTTTTCCAGACTACATTATTATTAGTGAAAAAGTAGCCCATAACCCACTTCTATTTCTTATTATTTTTATCTTGATTCGATTACTACTAATCTTTTTTGTGTCCTTTATTTTTTACAATCAAAAACGCAAAATTGAAGAAGAAAAAAATGATTTAAAAAGTGAAATCTATTCATTACGTAGTCAAATTAATCCGCATTTTTTATTCAATACGTTAAATAATATTTACGCTCTAAGCCTTATTAAATCAGATCTAGCAGGAGAATCAATCATCAAACTTTCTTCTATTATGCGATACATGATCAAAGAACAATTGAATGATTTAATTCCTATAAGAAATGAAATTGATTACATCAATTCTTATATCGAACTCGAAAAATTAAGACTTCCAAATAGCGTAAATTTGGATATAAATTTTGAAGGAGATTTTAATCGAAATAAAATAGTGCCATTAATTTTTTTACCATTTATTGAAAATGTTTTTAAACATGGGGTAAGTTCTGAGCAAGAGTCTATAGTAAAAATAAAAATAACAGTTTCAGATAATTCTTTTATGTTACTAGTTCAAAACACAAAAGTAAAAACGAGTGTTAAAGAAATTAGCGGGTTCGGTATAAATAATGTAAAGAAAAGATTAAGCCTTCTATACCCCAATAACCACGAATTAAAAATTAGAAACGAAGACACCTCATATATTGTCAATTTAAAACTAAACCTACATGCTTAACTGTATTGCTATAGACGACGAGCCATTGGCTCATGTTATTCTTGAAAATTACTCAAAAAAAATACCGTTTATAAATCTTTCACGAACATTCACAAGTGTGGATGATGCTATTCAATATTGCGATACAAATCCAATAGATTTAATTTTTTTAGATATACAAATGCCACTCGTTAACGGCGTCGATTTTTACAAAGCTCACGGTAAAGGAAAAATGGTTATTTTCATTACTGCCTTTGAAAACTATGCAGTACAAGGCTTTGAGGTAAACGCTATTGATTATTTACTTAAACCAATTGATGAAGATCGATTCAAGATGGCCGTTACAAAAGCAAGAGATTTTTACAATTATACCCACAACTTAGTAGTTGGTCCAAAAAAAACATTTTTATTTGTTCGTTCAAAATACGCCTTAATTAAGGTTGAATTCAACGACATTGAATACATTGAAACACTTGACGATTATATTAAAATAAATTTAGACGGAGGTAAGACAATTTTAACCAAAATGAATTTAAAAACCATCTTGAGTAGCTTAGATGAAAATATTTTCATTCGCGTACATCGCTCTTATGCAATTAACCTCAATAAAATCAAATCAATCCGAGGTAAGCTGATTAAAATAGGTGATGTTGAAATTCCGATAGGAAATAGCTTCGATAAAGAATTTAATGATAAGTTGGCATTGCAAAATACATAAATGAAAAATAAATAAAATTAAATAGTGCAAAAAAATAAACTAATACTAGAAAATAAGGCTAGACTAATTTTCTAGTAGTTTCAACCAAAAATTCATTTTTTTATCATTGATTCATTATTCGCCGACTAAAAAGGGTCGTTTACCGAAAACATTAAACAGTTATTTTAAAATATTGTTATTTTAACAAATTAAATACAACATTAAAAAAAATTAATTTTCGTGTTGCATTTTAAAATAATAAAATATTTTGTTTTTGTATTTAGAAAATAATTAAATGAACATGAAAAAAATTAAGTTTGTAATTCTATTTGCCTTAATTATTAATGCCATTAACAGTTACGGTCAATGTGCACTATACACGTTTAAATCAAATTATAATGCAGTATGCGCTAATGATCAGGTAACATTAACAGCGCTTGCAACACAGCCGAATTATGGAAATGGCAGTGATGGAGCTTTAACTATCAATGCTTCAACAACCGTAAATACAGTTCAATCAGCTGTTAATGGTTTAATTGGCACTGCTGGCAGTTACTCTATTGCAGTTGCAAACGCCTCCGGATTTGCTGTTGGTAAAGAAATTTTAATAATCAGTATGCAAGACTCCACTCAAAGCATTGCTAATACAGTGGGTCTTTATGAATTCAAAACCATAACAAGTATTTCTTCCAATACCTTAACCTTTTCTCAGCCCTTATCAAACAACTATTTAGCAACAACCTATTTTAAGCATCAAGTCATTTTAGTTCCTAATTACACTAACGTTACAGTAAATAGTGGTGGAATTATAACCTGCAATAATTGGAATGGTGCAACAGGTGGTATTATAATTTTCAGAGTAAGTGGAAATTTAATTATTAATACTGGTGGGATTATTTCAGCTTCGCAAAAAGGATATAGAGGTTTAGGCCATCCAGCAATTTATAGAAATTACAACGGTGCCCAAGGTGAAGGAATTTATGGTCAGGGATATATTGGAGCCGTTTCATCTGGAGCAAATGGCTTTTGGAACTTTCCAAATGGAAATGGCGGAGGCGGAGGAACAGGGACAGGTGATGCTGCAGGAGGAGGAGGAGGTTCCTACGGAACTCTTGGAACAGCAGGAGGTAATTGGGGATCTCATAATAGAGGATTAGCAGGTAAATTAGTAGGAGATTCGGCTGTTGCACGATTGTATTTAGGTGGAGCTGGGGGTGAAGGTGGAGCTGATGAAGATGGTGGTGCACCTGGGAAAGGTGGTAACGGGGGTGGTATCATATACATTGGGGCTGTTTCTATAACCAACAATGGAACGATTGTGAGTAATGGAGAGGCTGGTGGAAATGGAGGAAACACAGGCGGCGGCGGCGGAAGTGGAATGGGCGGCGGAGCCGGTGGAGCTGGTGGCACTATTCAACTAGGTTTAAATTCTTTTTCTGGAACTGGAACTAATATAACGGTTAATGGAGGCGCCCTAGGAACCGGAAATGGTGCTGGAAATGGTGGTGTTGGAGGAAAAGGTAGAATTCGTTTTG
>JBILCJ010000223.1:0-3464 GCA_044353195.1 Bacteroidia bacterium
GATATGATTGACATGGCTTTCCAGTAATTTCAATAATTGCTTCATGATAAGTAGTTATAATACGTTCTACTTCAACTTCACTAAAACAAGATAGTTTATAACGAGTAGTATTAATTTGCCATTTCTCATTTACATACTTACAATCCTCCCAATGAGGATGGATATGTAGTCCGATTTCATGTCCTAAAAAAACTAATTGCTTTAACTGATTTGAAATAGCCTCATAATCTTCTTTACAAGAACTATGATGACTATTTTTTTTTAATTGAACTAAATAACCTGCATCAACAAAAAAAATAAAGGGAACATGATATTTTGATGCGATATCAATTAATTTTTGCGTTGGTTCAATTATACATTTCTTAGCACTTCCCGAAACACTTCCAAAGAATAATTCATAATCAAAACTAATGCGTATATCCATAACTTAATTTCCTTTTGGTGTATATAAAGAAATTCCTTTTGAATTGTAATTATTAACTAACCAATGATGCATTTCGTTAGCATCAATAATCATACAATTGGCATCACCAATTTTAAAATGTTTTAAAAAACCTGCTTCTTCAAAATGGAATATAAACTCATTACATTTTCTTTTTTTAGACCATTCAGGGTTATGTGCTTTTGTAAGCATTGTTTTCATAAATCCATTTTCATCTTGAAGAAGTGCTCTAAATTCAGTTTTGTGATAAACAGGAAATTGAAAATTTGGAATGGCATCTTCTGAGGTATGAAAATTAGTTAAACTATTTAAATCCACTCCTAACAAAACTATTTTCGCTTTTAATTCACAAAGCCTATAAAAAGGGCTATTACTATTGTAAGGCGTCAATTGATTAAAATGATCTTTTACTAAATATTCAGCATGTTTTCCATACGCACAAACAGAATCAGTAGGATGAAGACTTCTCAAAACATTTGACCTATTTCTAAAAACTTCTGTTATGAGACCCATTTTAGATGGTGTTAGGAAATAATTAAATATAGGATTTGTACTTAAAAAATCAAAGTTGAAACCTACAGCAGGAAAAGACGGCATCACCAAAGTACCTTCGAAGCCAACAGTTTCTAAAAATCCATCAATAACTGTATGAGCACCATGTTCAACAAACCCAATTTTACTTAAACTAGAATGCAACATCACAACATCACCATCTGTAATTCCAACTTTTTGTAATTCATCAATAATACGTTGCTTAGAAACTATTTTATTTTCTTTTTCTAATAGTTCTCGATGTTTTAACCGTTTTTTACTTTTACTTTTTTTGTAAAAATTAATAACGCTTTGCGGTAAAATATTTAGTAAAATATTTCTAATGGAAGGATAGCTTTATTAACAGTGAAATAAGGCACGAGTTCTCCCCCAAAACTTCTAAAAAATTTCTCAACACCTTTTATCATAGATCCCTCAAAATCAAATATGGAACACCCTAATTCTTTCGATTTTTGAATACTTGTTTGAATTAATAGATTATTCACACCTTGAATACCTGATTTTTTATTAACACCACCTAATAAATAATAGCAAACCTTTTTATCAAAAACACAAAACACAGACCCTAACAATACGCCATTCTTGGTAGCTTCCACGCTGAAGGAATTAGAATCATTCGCAAATACATGAAAAATATTTTTTAATTCTTGAGCATAGACATTTGCATCAGTGGTATGTAACGTTTCAGTAAAAAAATTAAACAACTCTGTTTTACTTAATGTATTTTCAGTAATTATTACCCCTTCTTTAATCGCTCTATTAATTACATTTCTATTTTTTGAATCAAAATTTGATTGAATTGTTTCTAGAGACTGATTGAGATTAATCCGGTAAGTATAATTTGGAATAACTTTAAATTTATTCCAAATAAATGGCTGGAAATCGATGATATTGGATGGAAAAGCCAAGATGGTTAATTCACTTTTCTGATTTAAAAAAAAAGTACAAACCTCATTCATAATCTCTTTGGAAAAATTATTGACTGAAGAAGTGTTTTTACTTTCTGAATGAAAAAATAAACCGCAATGTGGCGTATAGGGGGGCAATTTAATAAATGTTAAACCAAACTTTTTAGTATTTAAATAATAAAATCCTCCTATTAATTGGTGTTCATCTTTATAAATACCAATGAGCTTAAGTTTATTGCCATATATTGATAACCATTTTTCACTTCCAAAAATACCCAAGTGAAGCTCAGCAATTTTACAAAAATATTTAATGTTTATAATGGGTTTTAAAACCATGTTTTTTTTAAAAAATTAAGTAATTAAAATTACATTTTTTTTACCACAAGTGTTATTAAACCAACATACTCATTACGAGCATTATAATTAATTAATTTGATTGAGTATCCCATTTTTTCTATTCTACTGGTATATGTATTAATAAGTATACTTGGATTAATTTCCATTCCATTTTCTGTATTATAAAATTCTCTTCGTGCCTTAGCCCATTTTTCAATATAATCTTTATGAACCGGATGTGTCTTTGTAATCAAATCTATAGAAGGTGCAACATTTAAAATTACAATTACTTCTTTATCTGAAACATTAAAAATATCATCGAAAAAACCAAAATGTTCAAATGTTTCCATGTATTGAAATGGCAAAGGTGTATCTATTAAAATAAAATTAAAATCATCTCTGCCAAAACTCTTTTTTTTAAAAGCTTCGATAGAATTTCCGCAATTAATAACAGCTTTAGAAAAACCTTTTTTTGCATATTTTATTGCAGATTCATTTATGTCCCACATTTCTAAATAGTGAGCATTTTTACTAAATATTCTAGTCCATTGCAATCCAGTCTGGCAAAATGCATCAAGAGCAATAAGTTTTGAAGGAATTAAATTTTGATGTTTAAGCGTAATTAAAATTAATTTTAAAGACGTAAACAACCTTTTATTTTCAAATGGCTTAATTAACATCAATACAATTTTATTCTTATAAAATAATTTTCTCATACTATTTCATTAGGTTTTCATAAACATCTATCATTTGAAGTATATTATTCTTCCAATCATACAATTCCAATACTCTTAATCTTGCCTTTTCTCCTTTTTTAATAGCTATGTCTGGATTCTTAAGAATTTCTTCAATTGCCTTTACGGTTTCATCTTCCGAATTTTTTGCAACTAAATATCCAACTTCACTGTTTCCACCCAATACTTCATTAAAACCAGCCACATTACTACCGATAACAATACTTTTGCAGGACATTGCTTCAACTAAAGATACACCAAAACTTTCGCTATCCAAAACAGAAAGACTTATAAATATATCAATATTTTTATGGTAATCAACTATTTCTTGATGTGGAATTCTTCCTAAAAACATTACCAAATGATTTATACCGAGATCTTTCGTTAATTTTTCATAGTTCTTTCTTTCGGAACCTTCACCAATTAATTTCAATGTTATTTTTTTTGCAGGATGTTTTTTTACTATTTTATTGAATGTATGAATCAAAATAT
>JBILCJ010000233.1:0-3041 GCA_044353195.1 Bacteroidia bacterium
AACGAAACAAAAATATGGTCAAGTCTTTAGACTCTTTGATTCGTAAAGAAATGGTTTTTTGTGCGGTGGGAGCAGGACATTTAGCAGGAGAAAATGGCATCATTAATTTATTGCGAAAAAAAGGATTTCATTTAAGGGTCGTAAAAGCAACTCATTCTGAAAAACCTATTAAGGAAAAAACCAATGTTAGAAGTCAACGAACTTACACTTACAAAAATGACACAACAGGTTTAGTTGCTACTTTTCCAGGTAAACCTGCAGAGTTAAAAACATACGACAATCACCTACAATTGATTTACCGCGAAATGGGACAAGGCAATACGTATTCAGTTGAATTAATTCCAAATGACGGAACCTCATCCTTAGAAGAACAAGCTGTAATTTACATTGCTAGTCCAGATTTGACCAATTACACACACACAACTTCCGATGATGGCGTTGAACAATTCCAAGGACTTTCAGATACTTATCCTGAAGGGTTGAATTGGGTGCGAATTTTTCAAAATGACCGTTATTTTGTATTGGTGAAAACCTATGGTGGCAATAAATTTATGTCTTCTAATCGTCCAAATGCATTTTTTAATACTGTTTGGATTCGATAACTCCTTAATAATCAATTAAAAATTTGTTGTAACAAAAAATTAGTTGTAGATTGGTATATCTAAATACTTTAACTAACTATTATGAAAATCATATTTAGCTTTTCTACAAGCGTTCTTTTCAAAAATAACTTTCCCAAAAACGTTAATCGAATACTTTTTAAAGATTCTTTAAATGTCCCAAATTAATTGACAATTAATCTAAAAAATATGAAAAAGTATATTTTAATTTGTTTTTTGCTCCACAACGTTGCCTTTGGGCAATATCAAAGTTTGTTTGGTGATTCAACAACAACATGGAGAATGGTTAAAGCAAATGGCTTTTTTGGGTATGATCATTACCTTGTGACACAAGACACTTTATTAAGTATCAATGGTGAAACTATATATCGCGTAAAAGATCATACCGTTAGCGGTCCTTGTAATATTCAAAATTTTATAAAAGAAGATTTAGTTAATGGCAAGTTTTATTATTCAGGAAACATTAATGGTCCTTATGTTCTTTTTATGGATTTAAGTATGCAATTAGGAGAAACTTTATCAACTACATGGTTTTATTCCCCATCAGGTATCGTTGACTCTATTTATTTTGATGGTCAAAATAAAAAGCACATTCGATTTTCTTCTTCAATGCAAATAAATGAGCATTATGAATTTATTGAAGGCGTCGGTTCCTCAAGAGGTGTTCCCTTAAATTGCGCTTTATCTCCAGGATTATCCCCAATTTTTCTTTGCAAAGAAAAAGACAATGAAATTGAATATTACAACATTTCAACAAATCCAAATATTTTTATTGAAAACTGCCATATGTATTTTGTAGGAATTGACGAACAATCAGAATCATTCTTCCAACTTTCACCCAACCCAGTTAATGATGAGCTAACATTAACAATTCCTGATGGAGAAGTGCTGGAAAGTGTTAAAATTTATAATGCAATAGGGCAAGAAGTGTTTGCTCAAAAAACTAATGTTCTGTTGATTGATATTGCTCAGTTAGAAAATGGTTTTTATACAATCGTTCTTTCTATTAACGACAAACGCTATGCCAAACGCTTTGTGAAGGTGTAAATCTAAAAACTAATTTAAAAAATTAAATGCTTGTGATTTTCATAAGCATTTTTTTATTTCGCATAATTCAACTAAATGATTCGATTTTTTACTTATTTTTAGTGAAAATTGAAAATTACATGCAGCGTTTACAAATTAATTTACTGAAAGAAAACTGTATTGCCAATAAAATCGTGTTATTAATTGGCCCGAGAAAAGTTGGAAAAAGAACGATGGTTTTAGAGGCCTTAATTGCTTTACAAGAAACACCCATTGAATTTAATGCGGGCAACAAAAAAGATAAAGCTTTGTTTCAACAAGTGGATGCGGCAGCATTAAACGAACTTTTTGGAGCGGCTAAATTCACCATCATTCATGAAGCGCAATACATCGAAAAGTTACAAGAAATAATCGAGCATATTTTGTCCGGTTCAATCAATACAACGCTGATATTATGTTGTTCGTTTGAACCAGCTATGGACGAAGTGTTGCGTGAAGTATTGCAATTGCAAGGATTAGAAATGAAAATAATGCCGCCCACTTTCTATGAATTAGCGCAACACAATTCGCTACCCGTAGAAGAGCAATTGATCGAACAACGCTTGGTTTTTGGAAATTATCCGGCTGTAACAGAAGATTTAGCAAATGCGGAAACAACTTTAAAGGAAATGATTCAAACGGTCATTTTTACCAATTTAGGGGTCACCGACCGCATCAATAAAGGCGCAAAATTAATGCGCATGTTACAAACCATCGCTTTTTTTGTTGGCGAAGCGATATCTTACAATGAAATTGCAGAAAAATGTGATCTTGACAATGAAACAGTGGAACGCTATGTTGATTTATTAGTGCGTTCATTTCTGCTTATTCGCATTCCAACTTTGTATTCAGGACATCGCTATGAATTGAAAAAAAGTCACGTCATTTATTTCGCAGATAATGGCATTCGAAATGCGGTGATCAATAATTTTAATCCCATTGAAATGCGCAACGACCTCGATGGTTTGTGGCGCAATTGGTTGATTTCAGAACGCATCAAATGGAATCAATTAAATGGTAAAAATGTACGTTATCAATTTTGGAAAACACACACCAAACAAACAATTGATTTTATTGAAACAAGTGACGAAAAAATACATGCCTATAAAACCATTTGGGGGAAAAAGAAAACCATTAAGTTCCCAGCTTCGTTTCAAGAAGCATACCCAACAATTGCTACTCATACTTTAAATCGTTCCACTTATTGGGGCTTTTTAACTAAAAAATAACCCACATGTACTTTACTGATGAAATCGCTCTTTACATTGAAGAAAACAACTTAGACTTAAAACATTTAACGCTCATTCTTCCCTCTGAACGTGCCAAAAAATACATTGCGCGTTCGTTGTTTAATCG
>JBILCJ010000052.1:0-12036 GCA_044353195.1 Bacteroidia bacterium
CCTCAAAAACCAGTAAAAGATGCTACAGGAAAATATGCTAAAATTGATGTTCAAGCAAGTGTTCAAGATTTAAAACTAAGGAACGAGATTGAGACAAATCAATTAACATCTACAAGCGATAAAGTAAGTTCAAATAAATTAAACTCATTAAGTAACTATTTCTTTTTTTGCCCAATTAAAGGCATTATTACAAATTCTTATAATATAAATGAAGACCATTTCGGAATAGATGTAGCCGCAAAAGAAAATGAGTTAATAAAATCCACATTAGATGGGACTGTTATTTCTGCCGAGTACACATCCAACGATGGATACACAATACAAATTCAACATGGCAATGACTTGATTAGTATTTACAAGCACTGCTCGGTTCTTACAAAAAAAACGGGGGATTTTATTAAAGCGGGCGAACCAATCGCCATTGTTGGCAACACTGGTGAATTGAGCAGTGGCCCACACTTACATTTTGAAATTTGGTACAATGGTTTTTCAATTAATCCACAAAACTATGTGGTGTTTTAACCATCTCCCTTCACGAACATTAAATTACTAATTTACATATAGTTATATAAAAAATCCGAATGATTTTTAGTAAAAAAGAAGAAATTATTCAAATAAGTAATTTTAAGTAAAAAAAAATTTCTCGTTAATCAATTTATACCTACATTTGCACGCGAAATTTAAAGCTAAAATTGTCTTTTTTTACAATGACTACTAAAATCAATACATACACGAAATTTTCAAGTATCCTTTTGTTGATATTTGTTTTTTTATCTGCGTTCAATACAAAATTAATAGCATCAGAACCTCAAGAAGCACCAATAACGGTAGGCCATTCACATGCTGAGTCAGCTCACGTTGAGGATGTAAATAAACCAATTGATATTACAGCTATTGCATTAGAACACGTTGCAGATTCACATTCTTGGCATTTATGGGGTGAAGGTCACGATGCCGTTGCATTGCCATTACCAATTATTATTTATTCATCAACAAAAGGGCTGCAAGTATTCTCATCTGCTCGTTTTGAACATGGTCATGCAACCTATAATGGTTACAAATTAGAAGAAGAGAAAATAATTAGTGAAGATGCTTCAGAAGCTATCTATGATATTTCAATTACAAAAAATGTCACACAAATGTTACTTTCAGCTATCATTTTATTTTTATTATTCACATCTATTGCAAGAGCTTACAAAACGCATGGTGTTACTTCTGCACCAAAAGGTAAACAATCCTTTTTTGAACCATTAGTGACCTTTGTACGTGATGATATTGCAAAAGGAAACATCGGACATGGTTCTGATAAATATGTGCCTTATTTATTAACAGTGTTTTTTATGATTTTAATTAACAATGTATTTGGTATGATTCCTATTGGGGCTAACTTAACAGGTAATATTGCTTTTACATTAGTGTTATCAGTATTTACGTTAATTGTAACAAATATTAATGGAAACGGTGCTTATTGGCATCATATTTTTATGCCACCAGCACCAAAATGGTTATATCCGATTTTAGTTCCAATTGAAGTTGTTGGTATTTTAACAAAACCTTTTGCCTTAATGATTCGTTTATTTGCAAACATGACCGCTGGACATATCATCGTCATTTCATTAGTAGGTTTAATTTTCGTATTCAAATCAATTTATATAGCACCAGTATCAGTAGCATTCGCCTTATTTATTGATGTGCTAGAATGCTTAGTAGCATTTTTACAAGCTTACGTATTCACAATGTTAACTGCCTTATTTATTGGCTCAGCTGTTGCTGACCATAATGACGATGGTGTACATAATACAGATGATAAAGAACTTGAAGAAGTAAAACATTAATAACCAAATAAAAAACAAATAACATGACAGGAAGTATCGCAGCAATCGGAGCAGGCTTAGCAGTAATAGGCGCTGGTATCGGTATCGGACAAATTGGTGGACACGCAATGGATGCTATTGCACGTCAGCCAGAAGCTACATCTAAAATTCAAACAGCAATGATCATCGCTGCAGCCCTTGTAGAAGGTGTTGCATTATTCGGTGTGGTAGTTGCTTTAATGAAATAATTAGAAGCTTCAACAAACAAACCAAAGCTATTACGGTTGGTAATAGCTTTGGTTTAAATTAAAAATTTTATTTGGTAAATAAAAATAATTAAAAAACAATAACAATGACGAGTACATTCATTTTAGCAAGTTTAATTGAACCAGCAATTGGTTTGATTTTTTGGACAACAATTACATTTGTTTTATTATTGGTATTATTAGGAAAGTTTGCGTGGAAACCAATTTTGGCTGCCATTAAAACACGCGAAAAAGGAATTGAAGATGCATTATCTAGTGCTGAAAAAGCATTAAATGATATGCGTGAATTAAAATCAAGTAACGAGAAAATTTTAGCTGAAGCGAGAGTTGAACGTGATAACTTATTAAAAGAAGCACGTGATACAAAAGATGCAATTATTGCTGAGGCAAAAGCAAAATCTCAATCAGAAGCTGATCGTATTATGTCATCTGCACGTGAGCAAATTAACAATGAAAAAAATGCAGCAGTTGCTGAATTAAAAAATCAAGTTGCAACATTATCAGTTGAGATTGCAGAGAAAATTTTACGTAGCGAATTGTCAAATGATGACAAACAAAAAGCATTAGTAAATAATTTAATGAAGGACGTAACACTTAACTAAAATGATAGTAGCTTCAAGATACGCAAAATCATTACTCGACTTAGCTGTTGAAAAAAATCAACTTGATGAAGTATATGCAGATATGCTTTACATCAAAGAATTATGTGCACAGTCTAAAGAATTTACACAGTTTTTAAATAGTCCTATTATCAACGTTGATAAAAAAGTTTCAACCTTAAAAATTGTATTTGAAGGAAAACTACATGCTATGTCTGCAGGGTTTATTTCGATTGTCACTGCAAAACACCGTGAATCAATTATACCTCACATATCAAATAGCTTTGTTGAGCAATATAAAGCACATAAAAATATTTTAACTGCTATTGTTACATCAGCCAACGGACTCGATTCAGCAACGAAACAAAAAGCACTTGATTTAGTAAAATCGCAATTGAATGGAGAAGTTGAATTAATTGAAAAAATAGATGCAAATATCATCGGTGGATTTATTTTAAAAATTGGAGATAAGCAAATAGATAGATCAGTGTCACGTCAATTAGTGAACTTGAAAAAAGAATTAACAAACAAAACATTAAACTAAACATAAAACCATATAACAATGGCAGAAGTAAAACCAGCAGAAGTATCTGCAATTTTAAGAGAACAATTATCAGGCTTTAAATCAGAGTCTGAATTAGAAGAAGTTGGATCTGTATTACAAGTAGGTGATGGTATCGCTCGTATTTACGGTTTATCTAAAGTTCAATCTGGAGAATTAATTGAATTTGAAACAGGTCTACAAGGAATTGTTTTAAATCTTGAACAAGATAACGTTGGTGCTGTATTATTAGGTGCAAGCACTGGTATTAGTGAAGGTTCTTCAGTAAAACGTACAGGACGTATTGCTTCCATCAAAGTTGGAGAAGGTATGTTAGGCCGTGTTATTGATACATTAGGGAATCCTATTGATGGAAAAGGCCCAATTCAAGGAACAACTTACGAATTGCCATTAGAGCGTAAAGCGCCTGGTGTAATTTATCGTCAGCCAGTAACTGAACCATTGCAAACAGGTATAAAAGCAATTGATGCGATGATTCCAATTGGACGTGGACAACGTGAGTTAATTATTGGAGATCGTCAAACTGGAAAAACTACAGTTGCGATTGACACTATCATTAATCAAAAAGAATTTTACGATGCAGGAAAACCTGTATTTTGTATCTATGTTGCTATAGCTCAAAAAGGTTCTACAGTTGCGAACATCGTTCGTACACTTGAAGAGAACGGTGCAATGGCCTATACAGTAATTGTTGCAGCAAATGCTTCTGATCCAGCTCCAATGCAGTTTTACGCACCATTCGCTGGAGCAACTGTTGGTGAATTCTTTAGAGATACTGGTCGTCCTGCTTTAATTGTTTATGATGATTTATCTAAACAAGCAGTTGCTTACCGTGAGGTATCATTATTATTACGTCGTCCTCCTGGACGTGAAGCGTATCCTGGAGATGTATTCTACTTACATAGCCGTTTACTAGAGCGTGCAGCAAAAATTAATGCTTCAGACGACATTGCTAAAAACATGAATGATTTACCTGAAGTTTTAAAACCAATTGTAAAAGGTGGTGGTTCATTAACAGCTTTACCAATTATTGAAACACAAGGTGGTGACGTTTCTGCATACATTCCAACAAACGTAATTTCAATTACTGATGGACAAATATTCCTAGAGTCAAACTTATTTAACTCAGGTGTTCGTCCTGCAATTAACGTAGGTATTTCGGTATCACGTGTTGGTGGTAATGCACAAATTAAATCAATGAAAAAAGTTGCTGGTACTTTAAAATTAGATCAAGCTCAATATCGCGAGTTAGAAGCGTTTGCAAAGTTTGGATCTGACTTAGATGCTGCAACAAAATCAATTTTAGATAAAGGTGCACGTAACGTTGAAATTTTAAAACAAGCTAATGCATCTCCTTTAACTGTTGAACAACAAATTGCTATTATTTATTTAGGAACTAAAAACTTATTACGTTCTATTCCAGTAAATAAAGTGAAAGAATTTGAAAAAGAATTCTTAGATGTTTGTGAAAGAAAAAATAAAGAGCAATTAAACGCATTAAAAGCTGGCAAATTTGATGATAGCATTACTTCTGTATTAGAAGCGACTGCAAAAGAATTATCAGCAAAATATAACTAATCGAGTTTTAAATGTTTAGTGTTTAGTTTTTGATAAATACTATTAAAAACTAAACACTTAAAACTAAGAACTAAAATAAAATGGCAAATTTAAAAGAAGTAAGAAATAGAATAGTATCCGTTGGTTCAACGATGCAGATCACAAGTGCCATGAAAATGGTAAGTGCTGCTAAGTTAAAGCGAGCGCAAGATGCTATTACGCAAATGCGTCCGTATGCAAATAAATTACAAGAAATTTTGCAGAATGTAAGTTCAAGTTTAGATTCATCTGAAAACGTTTACGCGCGCAATACTTCTTCTAAAAATGTACTATTAATTTGCATCTCTTCAAACAGAGGATTAGCAGGTGGATTTAATTCAAATGTCATTAAAAAGACTTGGAGTCTAATTAAAAATGAATATGCTGGTAATAATGTATTTGTTATGAGTATTGGAAAAAAAGCAAATGACGCTTTTAAACGTACAGAGTACAATATACACGGAACAGATTTACCTCATGAATTAAATGATATTTTCGATCAACTAAATTATAATACGGTAGCTCCAATTGCCGAAAAAGTAATGGAATCGTTTGTGAATAAACAATTTGATAAAGTTGTTTTAGTTTACAATCAATTTAAAAATGCAGCTATTCAAATTGTTCAAGATGAAAATTTTTTGCCAGTTGTAGCGACTCAAAATGAAGGTAAAACGTCATCAACTGATTATGCCTTTGAACCAAGTAAAGAATTTATTATTGGCGATTTAATTCCTCGCTCATTAAAAACACAATTTTATAAAGCATTATTAGATTCAGTTGCGTCAGAACATGGTGCTCGTATGACTGCCATGCATAAAGCAACTGATAACGCTAAAGATATGTTACGTGATTTAAAAATAAGCTATAATAAAGCTCGTCAAACAGCTATTACAACAGAAATCTTAGAGATTGTAGCAGGTGCTGAAGCATTAAATGGTTAAATCAATGAAATGATAGAACAAAAAAAGCCGCATCATGCGGCTTTTTTTATTTCATTTATTGGGAATTGAATTGTTTAATCATATAAAACACTAAACTATTTTAAGCAAACATTGTTGAATCAATAAGACAATTATTTAATTTTTATTTAGCATCTTTACATTCACTAAAAAAACAAACATGGCAATTTTACTATTTTTAATTTTACATTGGTATTTATCATTATTCGGACAAACATTTTTTTTACACCGTTATTCGGCTCACAAAATGTTTACAATGAATAAATTTTGGGAGAAATTTTTTTACATATTTGCTTGGGTTGCACAAGGTTCTTCATACTTAAATGCAAGAGCATACGCCATTCTTCACCGTATGCACCATGCTTATAGCGATACTGAAAAAGATCCTCATACGCCTCATTTCTTTAAAGACGCTTACCACATGATGCTTCACACACGTAGCATTTATAATGACGTGTTAAATAAAAGAGTAACAGTTGATGAAAAATTTGACCGCAATTTTCCTGAATATCCTGCTATAGATAAAATTGCAGATAGTTGGTATACTCGTATTGCTTTTGGGGTTGCCTATTTCGTTTTTTACGTTGTATTTGCTACACATTGGTGGATGTTCTTATTTTTACCAATTCACTTTTTAGTTGGTCCAATACAAGGTGCCATTGTGAATTGGGCAGGTCATAAATATGGCTATCGCAATTTCAATAGTGAAGATAAATCAAGGAATACTTTGTTTTGGGATATATTATTAATGGGTGAACTATTTCAAAATAATCACCATCACGCGGGCTCTAAACCAAACTTTGCAGCAAAATGGTATGAAATTGATCCAACTTATCCTATTATTTTATTATTAGATAAAATTCGAGTTATTAGATTAGTGAAATAACATATAATCATATTTAATTTAAAAAGGCTTCTGAATTCAGAAGCCTTTTTACATGATAAGAAATCCTGTTATAAGTTATGCCTTTGGCTTCTTGAAAGAATGATACATTAAATACACCGAACTAGCAAAAAGAAAAAATGCACCTGTTTGATGAAGCACACCAAGTACAACTGGGACTTGGTATACCAATGTAAACACTCCTAAAATAAACTGAATCGTAATTCCATAAATTAAAAACGTAATTCCTTGGTACTGATTGCTGTTCAACTGAAGTTTGTTTGATTTATACCATATAAAAGCAAGTAAAAGGCATAGCGCAATGGCAAGTGTGCGGTGCACAAATTGAATACCACTCGCATTTTCAAAGAAATTTAAATAGAAACTTTCTTTCATTGTAACCTGCTCTGGCATCCATGAGTCGCCCATTTTTGGCCAAGAATTAAAAATATGACCAGGACGAATTTTCGCTGCATTGCCTTCAACAAAACCTGCTGTGAATGCCCCATAAATGATCTGTAAAATCAAAACAACGAAAAAAGAAATTAACCACCATTTTAACTTCACTCCTTCTCCTTTTTCAATCTTATCCTTCGGATAAATTAACTTTAGAGCAAACCAAAATGTAAATGCAAATAAAGTAAATGCACTCATTAAATGAGTAGCTAATCTAAAATGGCTAACAGCTGGTTTATCTTGCAAACCGCTATATACCATCCACCAACCTATAACAGCTTGCATAGCACCCATAAAAAATAAAAGTATCAATGATGGCGTCATTTCTTTTTTTATTTTTTTTCGAATTAATAAAATAATTAATCCAATGGAAAATACATACATCATTGTTCTTCCAATCATTCGATGGATGTATTCCCAAAAAAAGATGTGCTTAAATTCATCTAACTTCATTGAAAAATTAACTTTCAAAAACTCAGGGCTCTGTTGATATTTCATAAATCGTTCCAACCAATCAGCTTCAGATAATGGCGGTATTGATCCCATGAAACTCCAATCAGTAATAGATAAACCAGAATGTGTTAGCCTTGTAATACAGCCAACAATAACCATAATGTAAATAAGTGAACAGCCAGATAATAGCCAATAAATAACAGATTTATTTGAATTTTGATTAATCATATTGCATTGAATTTATTGGTAAAATTACAAAGCATTTGCCTATAAACTTGATATTTTTTGCAATTTATTTCAGAAAAAAAACACGAATCCAATAAACATTTTCCGAATTAGAGTGTATAAAACTTACTTTATCAAACTACCGTTAGCCCTCAATAAATCTGCTTCAGCTATCTTTATAGAATATAGTGCTTCCATATAGCGTGTTTGTGCTTCTTCTAAATTTTTCTGTGTTTCTATAGTTTCTAATAAATTTGCTTTTCCAACTTTATAACGTTCTAATGAAACATTCAACACTTCCTTTGAATCCTTTAAATTTTGAAGTTCTAGTTCCATAATTTCTTTATTTAACTGAAATGATTTATAACTATTAAACACTTGTGCGTCTATTTGTTGTTGAATGAATTCGGTTTTATAGCGTTGATTGAGGTATAATAAATTTCTCTCTTTAATAAGCTTGTTATTTTTATTTCCATTAAACAATAACCAACCAGCGGTTAAGCCAGTATTAATACCAGATTGTTGATTTAAAAAAACGAAACCTGCCTGACTTTGGTTTCTATTATATACGTAAGCCGCATTTAACTGAACAAACGGTAAATTTGTGGAGCGGGCTTCCTTAACAGTTTGAGAAACAATTAATTCATTTTGTCTAGAAATTAAAATGGATGAATTAGATTTCAATACACTCTTTTTTAATTCTTCCATAGCTGGATTATAATTTACAACTATCGAATCTGATGTCATAAAATCTGTGTCAACCGATTTGTTTAATAAATTATTGAGTGAAGATTTTGCGTCTATCAATTGTAAATTTAATTGTAGAATGGTGCATTTAGCTTTATTTTCATTTAATTGCGAGAGTAATACATCTACTTTAGAATCAGAACCAATGTCGAACTTCAATTGTGCAATTTTTTTTCTTTCCTGATAACTAACTAAATTTTGTTTCGCTGCTTTAATCAATTCGTTTATTTTTACAACAGAATAATATGCGCTTATAATATCGTAAATGGTATTTTCCATTTGTTGCTTTAATTCTAATTCAGATAATTTCACGCTTTGATTTAATCGCTTTTTGATAGCAAACATTTTTAATCCATCAAAAACCATCCAAGTTACATTAGCAGAAGCCCCAGTATTATTGGATTGTGCGCCATTTCTATCTTGAACAGCACCAGTATTAAACTCTTGATACGAATTAACAGTAGATAAACTTACATTCGCATTCAAACTTACCACTGGAGACATTCCTGCATTACCAAAATTATTTTGTGCTTTAGCAATTTCTTTTTCATTTTTTGAAATTAAAACAGCATAGTTTTTTTCTAATCCAATTTTTATTGCATCATCAATCGTTAATACAGATTGCGATAACACAACAAAACTTAAACCGAAAAAAAGAAACGTGTAGTTATACTTTTTCATTTTCATCCTTTTTATCTTTTACTAAATATGAATAAATGGCTGGTATTACAAAAAGAGTAAGAACCATTGATAATAATAATCCACCTATGATAACAATACCCATTCCCATGCGACTTTTGGAGCCTGCACCCAGCGCCATCGCAATTGGCAAAGCACCTAATACAGTTGCTAAACTTGTCATTAAAATCGGTCTTAACCGCGCTGTTGAGGCTTCAATTAAAGCCTCTTTTACATTCAATCCTTTTTTTCGAAGTTGATTTGCGAATTCAATAATCAAAATCCCGTTTTTCGTAACTAAACCTATGAGCATAATCATTCCAATCTCACTGAAAATATTTAAAGTTTCGTTGAAATACCACAATGAAAATAACGCGCCAGCCAAAGCCATTGGAACAGTTAGTATAATCATAAATGGCTCCATAAAACTTTCGAACTGAGCAGCTAATAATAAATAAATAAGTACGATAGCTAAAAGAAACGCAAATAAAATATTAGAAGAACTTTCTGCAAAATCACGTGAAGCCCCAGTTAATGAAGTGGTAAAACTTTCATCTAAGACTTGTTTTGCTATTATATTCATTTCATTGATTCCATCACCAATTGTCTTTCCGGGGGCTAAACCAGCTTGTATGGTTGCTGATTGATAACGGTTGTAATGGTATAATTGAGGCGGACTACTTCTTTCTATAATCGTAATAATATTATCTAACTGAATCATTTCTCCATTCTTATTTCGTATGAATAAATCATTAATATCATTTGGATCATCTCGATGTTCTCTATTAACCTGACCAACTACTTGATACTGTTTATCGCCTTTGATATAATATCCGAAACGCTGTCCACTTAAAGCCAACTGTATAGTTTGGGCTACATCAGCAATTGAAACTCCTAATACCTTTGCTTTATCACGATTGATTTCGATAATCAACTCAGGTTTATTAAATTTCAAATTAGCATCAACGCCTTGAAACGTACTATTCTTATTAGCTAGTTCTAAAAACTTTGGTAACTTGTCTCTCAATTTATTAAAGTCGTTTGTTTGTAATACAAATTGAATGGGCAAACCACCGCGTGGACCACCACCAGACGAAATAGATTGCTCTTGTATAACAAAAACTTTACCTTCAGGGAACTGAGCAATATTTTTATTAATGAAGCTTGCGATATCTGCTTGCGAACGTTTTCTGTCTTCAGCTTGTGATAATGCAATTCTTACAAACCCAGTGTTAACGGCGCCAGAACCTGCGAAACCTGGCGCTGTAACAGTTAAGCAAACTGCTTTTTCGTTAATTGAATCATCAACAAATGTAGAAAGCTTATCCATTAATTTATCCGTAGATTCAAATGAAGTTCCTTCAGGCGTAGTAACAGATAATCTTAACCAATTTCTATCTTCTAATGGAGATAATTCTGATTGCAAATTAAACCAAAAGAATATAGCTGAAACGACAGACACTAATAATATTATCAATGCCCACCATCGCTGTTTGAAAAAATTTGTAATTGCGTCTTTAAACCAAGAATCTAATCCAACAAAAAATGGTTCTGACCAATTATAAAATTTACTTTTCTTGGTAGGATCTTTTCTTACTAGTTTTGCATTCAACATAGGGGTTAATGTTAACGACACAAATGCAGAAATTAAAACGGCACCTGCTAATACAACACCAAATTCTCTAAATAATCGACCAACAAATCCTTCCAAAAAAATAACTGGCATGAATACAGCAACTAATGTTAATGACGTGATGATAACGGCTGAATAAATTTCACGAGTTCCTTGTATGGCAGCATCGTTGGGAGACAAGCCTTTTTCTATTTTTTTAAAAATATTTTCTGTTACAACAATGCCATCATCAACCACTAAGCCAGTTGCAAGTACAATTGCCAATAACGTTAGCACATTGATTGAATAATCCATTAAATACATTATAAAAAAAGCACCAATTAAAGAGACGGGAATATCAATTAAAGGACGAAATGCAACAATCCAATCTCTAAAAAATAAAAAGATGATGAGAATAACTAACAGTAAAGCAATGATGAGTGTTTCTCCAACCTCAACAATAGATTTTTTAATAAATCGTGTATTATCTAAAGCAATATTAATTTTATAATCCTTTGGCAAATCTTTCTTTAATACTTCATAACGTTTATAAAACTCATCCGAAATATCAATGTAATTAGCTCCTGGTTGAGGAACTAAAGCTAAACCAACCATGGGTGTTCCAGACTCCTTCAAAATAGTTTCTTCATTTTCAGCCCCTAATTCTACATGAGCGACGTCTCTTAACCTAACGATATTGTTTTCATTTTCTTTCACAATCATCGTTTCAAATTCTGAAACCGTTGAAAGTCTGCCGATGGTATTCACTGTTAATTCAGTAGAATTTCCCTCGATTTTTCCAGCAGGTAAATCAACATTTTCTTTATCTAAAGCTAATTTAATGTCTAACGGTGTGAGGCTGTATGCAGCCATTTTATCTGGTTTCAATCGAATACGCATGCAATAGCGACGTTGCCCCCAAATTTGAACAGCACTTACACCAGAAATAGTTTGCAAATTTTGAGCAATTACATTTTCAGCATAATCACTCACATCTAATAAAGAACGGGTATCACTGACCAAGGTCATGGATATAATAGGATCTGAATTAGCATCAGCTTTTGAAACAACAGGAGGAGCATCAATATCTTGCGGTAATTGTTTAACGGCTTGTGAAACTTTATCACGAACATCATTTGCGGCAGCTTCTAAATTAGAACTTAAATTAAACTCAACCGTAATGATG
>JBILCJ010000040.1:0-13474 GCA_044353195.1 Bacteroidia bacterium
AGATGTAATAATAACGTCTGTATATACGCCATCTGTTATTTCTTCTGCACCTCTTTCATCAAATTTGATGGACCATTTATTATAACAATTTAAGTCTTTTACTTCTTCTTTTTGAGCCATCGCAAGGATAGAAGATGCAATCATTATGCTAGTAAGTAATATTTTTTTCATCATGGTATTTTTTTGGAAGTTAAATATATCATTTATCAATTCGTTAGCCAAATTAATTTTAATCGTTACTGTCGTACTAATTTATTTAATTAATGGTGATGTTCGTTGTGGAATTAGATTTTATGGTAAATTTTCTTTCAATTGTTTTAATAGTTTGTTTAATCGATTCATACCTAAATTCCATCTTATAATTTCCTGGCTGTAAATAAATGATTTCTGTAGTTAGATTTGAATTTAAATTACAGACCCAAGTTACTTTTTTGCCATCATCTAAATAAAGACTGCCAAATCCCATACCACCTTTTTTGATGTAAGCATTGCCCGAATTTTCAACATAAATTTTAGTTGATTCACTTTGTTTAATTTCAATATCATTAAATTTGATACGAGGTAAAGTCAGAATTTCTAGATCGTATTTTCCAATTAAATACTTTTCTGTTGTTCCAAATTCCTGAACATGTAGGGTAGTGGACTCTCCTTTTTTTCTGATGATACAGTTTGGATAGTATTTAGAGATATTACCTTCCATATTTAAACTTAAAATGCCTTGCCCAGCATCCAAAGGAATGGTATTATGTTTTCCTTGTATAATTTGAATGTTTTGTTTTTCTATTTTAGGAATAGTATGGACTAATAAATCATAAGTTCTAAATGGACTTAATATCAATGTATCTGGATGTCCCGCTATATTAATGGTGTGCAAGTAATTATACTTAATTTGTTTTGTTTCATGATCAAAAAAAGTCATGTTTACATTTGTCTCGCTTGGTTTTTTTATAATGTCTAATAAATCAACTTGTACCGTAGTTTGTGTGATGGCTTCTGTTAACACTAAATTTAGAATATCCTTAAAGTTTGCTTCATTGCTTACATCATAAAATTTACCAATGCATCCAAATACGTCAGCAAATTTCACATCCAACCCAACTCCAATGACGAATGGTCTTAAAAAAATTCCTTTTTTTTGCAAGGCACTTGATACTTCGCAGGGATTTCCTTCGCATTCTTCAATTCCGTCGGTTATTAAAATAACAATATTTCTACAATTACTACAAGGTGTAAAATCGGAAGCGCATTCTCCTAATGAGTAAGCAATAGGCGTTGTTCCAAGCGGCTCTAATTTTTGAATGCGTTGCTTTATTTTTGTGGCATTTTCTTTTGCACTAGCAAATGGTACTTCTAACTTTGAATCTTTGCAGTTGCGCGTTGGTTTAATAAAAGTTGTGTGGCCATAGCAACGCAAGGCTAACTCTAAATCCGGTAAAGTTTTTAAACTGTCCAAAAACTCGCCCATAATTTTCTTAGCAACTTCAATTTTGATGTCGCTGTTCCATGGCGCATACATGCTGTACGAGTCATCAAAAATAAAAAGAATACGATTGGTGGTCTGAGAATTAATTACAGAATAGTGAGTATTAAATAGTATAAAAAATACAAAAGTTTTTAGTATTGAGTGTTTAGTTTTTAATATGTTTTTACGCTTTAATATATTCATTAAATCATTTTATTAAAAACTAATAATTAAAAATTCAACACTAACTTAATAGTCACCTAAGGTTTCTTCCAATTGCGCTAATGATTTAGCAAGTTGTTCGTCGTTTGGCGCAGAACCATGCCATTTATGAGTACCCATCATGAAATCGATACCAGAGCCCATTTCAGTTTTCATAATATTAACAATAGGTTTTCCTTTTCCGATGAATGATTTAGCTTTATTTAATCCATCAATCACTGACGATAGGTCATTTCCTTTTTCAGTTTCAACAACTTCCCAACCAAACGCTTCAAATTTAGCTTTTAAATTACCTAATGATAATACATTTTCAACATCTCCGTCAATTTGTCTTCCGTTGTAATCAATGGTAGCAATATAATTATCTACTTTATAAGCAGATGCATACAAAGCAGCTTCCCAAATTTGTCCTTCTTGTAACTCGCCATCACCGTTTAGACTATATATAATAGATTGATCTTTATTTAATTTTTTTGCTAAAGCGGCACCAATCGCTACGCTCATACCTTGTCCTAACGAACCGCTTGCTATGCGCACACCTGGTAAATGGTCGTGTGTAGTTGGATGACCCTGTAAACGAGTATTTAATTTCCTAAACGTTTTCAATTCTTCAACAGGAAAATAACCACAACGAGCTAAAACACTATAAAATACAGGACTAATATGACCATTACTTAAGAAAAACAAATCTTCACCTGCACCATCCATGGTGAAATGTTTCGGATTATGATTCATAACACCGTTATAAAGTGCAACTAAATAATCTGTACAACCTAAAGAACCACCTGGATGACCTGAATTTACGGCATGAACCATGCGTACGATGTCTCTACGAGTTTGAGTGGCTATTTTTTCTAAGTTGGAAATATCAATCATAAATTATTGTTTTGTGCAAAAATAGTATTTGATTTATCGTTATAGAGTCAATGTTAATAAGAATAACAGGATGTTTAAAAGTAAAAAATAAAATTGTTTTGCACAATGATTTATTTTAAATTGTTAAAAACTGTTTGGCATTACTACAAATAATAGCAATGCTTACCTACTGATTTTAATATATTTGCACTTAAGTTTAGATAAAATGTAAAGGATGAATGTTTTCTAAACGAAGTAACTAATAATTTAAAAAAAATGGCTTTAAAGTGTGGTATCGTTGGCTTACCAAATGTAGGTAAATCAACTCTTTTTAATTGTTTAAGTAATGCAAAAGCGCAAGCGGCTAATTTCCCGTTTTGTACAATAGAACCAAATGTTGGTGTCATTACTGTTCCAGATGAACGTTTGACTAAATTATCAGAGCTTGTTAAACCACAAGCCGTCCAACCTACAACAGTAGAGATTGTTGACATTGCTGGTTTAGTAAAGGGCGCTAGTAAAGGTGAAGGTTTAGGTAATAAATTTTTAGCGAATATCCGCGAATGTAATGCTATTTTGCATGTGTTACGTTGTTTTGATGATGATAATATCATACACGTTGATGGCAACGTAAATCCTGTTCGTGATAAAGAAATTATTGATACAGAATTGCAATTAAAAGATTTAGAATCAGTTGAAGCTAAAATTAAAAAGTTTGAAAAGGCCGGAAAATTAGGTAATGACAAAGAGGCTGTACGAACTTACAATACGCTTTTGAAAGTTAAAGAAACTTTAGAAAGTGGACATTCAGCTCGTGCTTGCGTATTGGAAGAAAGTGAGTTGCCTTACATTGAAGATTTACACATGTTAACAATTAAACCTGTTATGTATGTTTGTAATGTGGATGAGGCTTCAGCTAAATCTGGAAATAAATATGTAGACGCGGTAAGAGAGGCTGTAAAAAATGAGGGTGCTGAAATATTAGTCATCACGGCTGCGATGGAAAGTGAAATTTCATCGTTAGAAACTTACGAAGAAAAACAACTATTTTTAGGAGAAATGGGTTTGGATGAACCAGGTGTAAACAAATTAATCAAACAAGCTTATACATTGTTAAAACTTCAAACTTATTTTACAGCAGGTGTAAAAGAAGTAAGAGCGTGGACTATTGAAAAAGGCATGACTGCTCCTCAAGCTGCAGGTGTAATCCACACTGATTTTGAAAAAGGATTTATCAGAGCTGAAGTAATTGCTTATAACGATTATATTCATTATGGTTCTGAGGCAGCTTGTAAAGAAGTAGGTAAATTAAAAGTGGAAGGTAAAGAGTATGTTGTTAACGATGGTGATGTCATGCATTTTCGATTTAATGTCTAATATAGTTTCGCATAACCAGTTTGCAAAAGTGAATTAATTAAAATTAAAGATGGCAAAAGAAATAGCAAGTTATAACGAAGATAGTATCAAATCACTTGAGTGGCAGGAACATATACGTATGCGACCAGGAATGTACATCGGTAAATTAGGCGATGGCTCAGCATTTGATGATGGTATATATGTGCTCATCAAAGAAGTTATGGATAATTCTATTGACGAATTCATGATGGGTGCTGGTAAACGTATTAATGTGGCTGTAAAAGATGGAGCCGTTTCAGTAAGAGATTATGGACGTGGTATTCCTTTAGGTAAAGTGGTTGAAGTGGTTTCTAAAATGAATACTGGGGGAAAATATGATAGCGAAGCATTTAAAAAATCAATTGGTTTAAATGGTGTTGGTACAAAAGCTGTTAACGCTCTTTCGATTAATTTTACAGTTACTGCTTTTAGAGATGGTCAAACAAAAACAGCTGAATTTTCTTGTGGTAATTTAGTAAAAGAGTCAAAACTTGAAAAAACAACTGAAGCAAATGGTACGTATGTAGAATTTAGACCAGACGATACAATATTCAAGAAATACCATTATGTGCATGAGTACATTGATAAAATGCTTTGGAACTATGCATTTCTAAACACCGGTTTAACCTTACACTTTAACGGTCAAATTTATAAATCTGAAAATGGATTAAAAGATTTACTAGAAAAAAACATTACAGGTGAAATCATTTATCCGATTATTCATTTAAAAGGTGATGATATCGAATTGGCTATGACACATAGTAACGAACATTATTCGGAAGAATATTATAGTTATGTGAATGGTCAATATACAACACAAGGAGGAACGCACCAAGCTTCTTTTCGTGAAGCCGTAGTTAAAACCATTCGCGAATTTTATAAAAAAGATTTTGATCCATCAGATATTCGGAAATCTATTGTGGCTGCAATTTCTGTGCGTGTGCAGGAGCCAGTTTTCGAGTCTCAAACCAAAACAAAATTAGGTTCGAATGATGTATCGCCAGGTGGCCAATCAATGCGTTCTTTTGTGAATGATTTTATAAAACAGCATTTAGATAATTATTTGCATAAAAATCCTGAGGTCGCTAAAAGTATAGAAGCTAAAATTATCGCAAACGAACGTGAGCGAAAGGAATTATCAGGCATCCAAAAATTAGCAAGAGATAGGGCGAAAAAATCAAATCTTCATAATAAGAAGTTAAGAGACTGTAGAGTTCATTTTACTGATAGTAAAGATCCTCGAAGTTTAGATACGATGATTTTTATTTGTGAGGGAGATTCAGCCAGTGGATCAATTACTAAGACGCGTGATGTGAACACACAAGCTGTTTTTAGTTTAAAGGGTAAACCATTAAACTCATTTGGATTAGGTAAGAAAGTAGTGTATGAAAATGAAGAATTTAATTTGCTTCAAGCGGCACTCAATATTGAAGATGGTTTAGATGAATTAAGATATAATAATGTCATTATTGCAACCGATGCAGATGTAGATGGTATGCACATTCGATTATTATTACTTACTTTCTTTTTACAATTTTTTCCTGATTTGGTGAAAAACGGTCACGTTTTTATTTTACAAACGCCCTTATTTCGTGTTAGAAATAAAAAAGAAACAGCGTATTGTTATAGTGATGTAGAGCGAATGGCTGCTATTTCAAAGCTTGGACCAAAGCCTGAAATTACAAGATTTAAAGGTTTAGGTGAAATTTCACCAGATGAATTCAAACATTTTATAGGTAAAGACATCCGTTTAGAACCAGTTTTACTTGATCAAAAAGCATCTATCCATGAGTTATTAAATTACTATATGGGTAAAAATACACAAGACCGACAAGAATTTATCATTCAAAATCTACGAATTGAAAAAGATGTAGAGGAAGAATTGGTTAAAATAGGTTAAAAAAATAGTATTTTTATTTTTTGGAATACCAATTGATATATATTCGAATAACATAACTAACAATTAAAAAACAAAAACCATGAAAACAATTAATTATTTAGTAATACCAGCTTTTGTATTGATGGCAACAGTAAGTTGTAAATCAAAAAAAGCATTACCAGTTCAAAAAGAAACAGGTGCTGTAGAAATTTCTGTGCCATTTAGTGGTAAAGAATACCGTAGTGATGAAAATTATTTCAGAGCTAAACAATTAGGTAAATCTCCTGATTTAGCAACAGCTAAAAAGATTGCATTTCAAAATGCTAGAGCTGAAATGGCAGGAAACATACAAGCAACAATTAAACGAGTAACAGATCAATACACGAATCAAAGAACAGTTGGCGCTGCTCAAGAATTTGAAAATAAATTTGAAGAGTTAGCTCGTGAGGTGGTAAATATGCAATTGTCAAATGTAAAAGAAATCGGAGAGAAAATTTTCAAAGAGTCAGACGGGTCTTATACGTATTGGATGGCGATTGAAGCAGGTAAAAAAGAAGTTTTTGATAAAATGGATCAAAAAATTTCTAACGATGCTAAATTAAAATTAGATTACGATAAACAAAAATTTCAACAAATTTTTGACGCTGAAATGAAAAAATTAGGCGAAGAAGGAAAATAATTAAATGAATAAATTAAGCAAAAGCATCTATTTAATAGATGCTTTTGCTTTAATACATCACATTATAAAATCACTCGTATACATACTGTTAGCAATTAGTTTTTGGCTTGTGTCTTGCACTGGCTCTAAAAAGTATTTTAAAGCAGCCGAAAGATTAGAAAAACAAGGACTTGTAAGTGAAGCTGCCGAGTATTATTTTGAATCATTAGAAAGAAAAAAAAGTAACACCGACGCTCGTATTAAATTGAAAGAGGTTGGTCAAAAGCATATCAATAATTTATCTTCAGAATTCTTTAGAGAATTCAACACACAACAGTTTGAACAATCGATAGAAACATTCGATCGATTAAGAAACTTTACACAAAAAGCTTCTAATTTAAATGTAACCTTAAATTATCCAAGCGCCTATCAAGATGATTATAATAAGGCATTGGAATTTTACCTAGCTAAAAATTACATTGAATTAGTTGAGTGCGTGAATCAAAATAAATTTGATTTGGCATTGAAAAGCATTAGTAAAATTAAAAAATACAACTCTAATTATAAAAACACCAACGATTTAGAAATCATTGCGAATTGCGAACCACTTTATCTAATTGCTATTAGAGAAATGGAGTTTAAGAATTACAAATCAGCGCAAACTAACTTAATAAAGATAAATTCTATATCTGTTAACTATAAAGACGCGAAAGAACTTTTGGAATTGACGATTGACTTACAAAAGAAAACTTTTATCATTTTTGAACCCAAAAATTCATCCGAAAAAGACATTGAAGATCAACTCTTAAATAGCTTCATCGAATTATCTTATCAAAATAACGATAAGGTGAAATTAATCAATAACACGCCTTTTTTATTTATGCCAGCGATGAGTGATATTTCAAATGTTGGAAATATTGATTTAATACAAGCCATTAAAAAAGCAACTGGCGCAGATTATTTTTATGCATTTGATGTAACGAGTAAAAAAGAAATAGAGACACCTATCACGAGATCATCATCTATTTGCTACGAAAAAATTGTAACACGTCGAGATACCATTTTAGTAACTGAATTTAAGCCTCAGCCATACAATCAAGTAAGGGGTAGACGAGTTTACTCATTTGATTTTAAGTATAAATTAATTGATGCAAATACTAATCAATTAGTTACATCGCAAAGTCAAACCTGCGATGGTATTGATAATATTGATTATTATGAATTTACACGTGGAAGAAATCTTCCAAACGGTACTACTGTAAATTTTAATCCATATAATTTTTTTCCATATAATCCTGGAATTACAATGCCAGTTAACCAATACAATCCATCTAACTGGAGAGCCGGATTTAATAATAGGAAAGAATTAAAATCATTTTCAGATTTAAAAACATCTGCAAATAATAAAGCAGTTGATTTTTTTTATAACACCTTAACAAATTATATTTTAAGATAGAAATGAAGGTTGTCGTTATACATAAACATTTGTTACTTTTTTACTTATTTGTATTAAGTCATTTACTTGTATCGCAAACTGAAACTCAAATCTTCGCACCAAATTGGGTAACAAAGAGACCCGTTAATTCATTTAAATTTATTGGTGTTGGGTTTGCCGATAAATTAAGTAATGCTAATTATCAAAGTGAAGCTAAAAAAAACGCTTTATTTGATTTGAGTTCAGAGATTAAAGTTGATATTTCAACTAATTCTATTTTATATACCGTTCAAAATAATAATCAATTTAATGAAAATTTTAATTCATTGATTAAATTGAGCAGCAATGATAATATTGAAGGATATAAGTTAATTGATACATATGAAAATGATAAACAATATTGGTTGTATTATGAATTAGATAAAGCGGAATACGAAAATAGAAAACTTCAAAAAAAACAACAAGCCATTGCTAAAGCTGTTAATATCATTAATATTTCTTTTGAAGATGAAAAAAATGGAAATTTTACTGGTAGTTTAAAAAAACGAATTCAAGCATTTGGAATTTTAAGTCCTTATTTAAACGAAGAAGTTAATTTTGAATCAACGAATAAAGTCAAAAATATTTTTGAGTTATCCAATATCATTCAAGGTCAAATTCAAAGTATTTCAATTGTACCATCCAAAACAGTTTCGGTTTTAAAGCCTTATCAACCAAGCTATAAGCCATTAGTATATAAAGTAGCAATTAAAGGGAAGGGTAGTTTAATTGATTTTCCATTTAAAGTAAAATCTGATAACGACCAGATAAAAGTTTCAGAAACATCATCTACTAATAAGAATGGAGACATTGAAATTAATGTGAAAAAAGTTAAGCCACTTAATCAAGAAGTTTATTTTGTTTTAAATCCTGATATAGAAGGTTTGATGGCGAATGATAGCGTTAGCAAATCATCTTTGTTTTTATTAAAACAATTTATAGAAACGTCTCAATTGAAAGCATTTGCAAGGGTAAATGTTATATCAGTCTATATTTCCTGTCGTGAAAAGAATAACAACAAACTCAATCAACAGAAAATAATTGAACCGATTATCAAATCTAAATTTGTAGGAGAAGAAATTAAATTGGTGGAACAAAAAGAATTAGCTGATTTCATTATTGATGTAGAGGCAAATACTCAAAAAGATATCAGTTCGGATATTTTAAATTCTACTTATAGCGTTCAACTCTCTTATTTATCCATAAAACTTTCATTAAGACAGGCACAAACGTCAGAATTGATATACGAAAGTGAGTTGTCTGATATTTATGGATATGGTAATTCTATCGAAATTGCTGGATTTAATGCTTATCAATCGGATAAGTTAAAAGCAAAGCTAAAGGAAAGTTTATTTTTCTTGAAGCGCAAATTAATTGTGTATTAGCAATTATTTATAAAACGTTATTTGTGAATATCTATGCGTTTTTTACTTAAAATTCATTTCGAATTACTCGACGCTTAATGTATATTTGTTATTTAGTTGAATAAATAATGATGGAAGAGAATAATACAGAAAATCATAATGAATTGAGTACCATAAAACATGTTTCAGGCATGTTTAAAAATTGGTTTGTTGATTACGCATCCTATGTCATTTTGGAACGAGCCGTTCCTGCCATGGAAGATGGATTAAAACCTGTGCAACGTAGAATCATGCACAGTATGTGGGAATTAGAAGATGGCCGTTACAATAAGGTGGCAAACTTAATTGGTAACACCATGAAATATCATCCACATGGTGATGCCAGTATTGGTGATGCTTTAGTAGCCTTGGGACAAAAAGATTTATTAATTGATTGTCAAGGGAATTGGGGAAATATATTTACAGGCGACAGTGCTGCTGCACCAAGATATATTGAAGCGCGTTTATCTAAATTTGGCCAAGAAGTTGTTTTTAATCCTAAAACTACAAATTGGGGATTAAGTTATGATGGACGAAACAAAGAACCTATTACGTTACCAGTTAAATTCCCTCTTGTATTAGCTCAAGGAGTTGAAGGTATTGCAGTAGGTTTAGCAACTAAAATTTTACCACATAATTTTTGTGAACTCATTGATGCATCTATTCAAATATTAAGAGGTAGAAAAGTATCTATTTTTCCAGATTTTATTACGGGCGGAATTGCTGATTTTAGTGAATACAAAGATGGATTGCGTGGCGGAAAAATTAAAATTAGAGCTCGCGTCAAGGAACTTAATTCTAAAACATTAATTATAACAGAAATTCCATTTAGCACAACAACAAGTTCATTAATAGATTCTATTATTGCTGCTAATGATAAAGGTAAAATTAAAATTAAAAAAGTTGAAGATAATACATCAGAGAACGTTGAAATTTTAATCCATCTTCAACCTGGTATTTCTCCTGATAAAACCATTGATGCACTGTATGCCTTTACAAATTGCGAATTAAGTATTTCTCCGAATGCATGTATTATTGAGAATGAAAGACCAAGATTTGTTGGGGTTAGCGAAATATTAAAAATATCAACAAATCAAACGCTTGCTTTAATCAAGAGAGAACTTGAAATTGAACAACGAGAATTAGAAGAAAAATGGCATTTCGCCTCTTTAGAGAAAATTTTTATTAAAGAAGAAATGTACATTGATTTTAAAAAATATTCGAATAAAGAAGCTTTATTCGACTATTTATATGAGTGCTTTAAACCACATAAAAAGAAATTAATTAGAGATATTTCAGATGAGGATTTAGGCCGTTTAACTCAAATACCAATGATTCGTATTACTCGCTTTGATAGCATTAAAGCTGAGGAACACATGAAAGAGTTAGATGATAAAATTGCGATTGTGAAAAATCATTTATTAAACTTAATAGACTATGCCGTTGAGTTTTTTAAAAATTTGAAAAAGAAATACGGTACAGGAAGAGAAAGAAAAACAGAAACTAAACAATTGGAAACCATTATTGCAACTCAGGTTGTGATGGCAAATGAAAAATTGTATATGAATAGGGCAGAAGGCTTTGTTGGTACCAGTTTGAAAAAAGATGAATTTGTTTGTGATTGTTCTGATATCGATGACATCATTGCTTTTACTAAAGAAGGTAAAATGAAAGTGTTTAAGGTTTCTGATAAAACATTTGTTGGAAAAGATATTTTATACATTGCTATTTTCAAAAAGAATGATGAGCGTACAACGTATAACATGATTTATACAGATGGACCAAAAGGAATTACATTTATTAAGCGATTTAATGTGACTGGCATTACACGCGAAAAAGAATATGATTTGACCAAAGGCACGCCAAATTCTTATGTGCATTGGTTTACAATTAATCCAAATGGTGAAGCTGAGAAAATTCAGGTTATATTAAAGCCAACACCGGGTTTACGTAAGTTTGAAATTGATACCGACTTTTCTGAAATCCCAGTTAAAGGCAGAAGTTCAACAGGAAATATTGTGACCAAATATGCGGTTAAAAAAGTATTGTTAAAGCAAAAAGGTGCTTCAACTTTAGCTGCTGAAGATTATTGGTTTGATGATGCGGTAAATCGTTTAAATAAAGATAATAGAGGAACATATTTAGGTAAATTTTCTGGGGATGATAAAATTGTTACAGTAACAAGTAAAGGTTTTTATCGTTTGTATAGTTATGATATTTTAAATCATTTTGATGATGATACTGTTTTAATTGAAAAATATTATCCGGAGCAAACGATGTCCTGTGTTTATTTTGATGGAGAAAGTAAATCTTACATCACGAAACGATTTAAGCCTGAAAATATAGCTTCAAAAACGTTACTAATTACTGAACATGAAAATTCTAGAATTGAATTAATAACATCTCAAATTTTACCAATCATCGACATGAAGTTTGGTAAAGAAAAAGATAAAGAGATTGCAGATGAAGTGATTAATTTAGTAGAGTTCGCGCCATTGGTCAATATGAAAGCGAAAGGAAAAAAATTGACCTCTTACAAAGTCAAAGAAATTAATTTGAGGGCATCGGAGGAAATTGCCATGGATGATATAGAAGAAGATGAAAGTATAGGTGAAAATGGAATGTCGCCAATGGAGTTGCATCGAAGAGCGATGGAAAAATTAGATCCATCAAACTTTAAAGATAAAGACGGACAAATAAATTTTGAATTTTAATTCCTAATGTAAATTAAAATAGGACGTTTTTATTAACGCTGTATTCATTTTATGATTTTATACAACCTTGTTATACATTTTTTTTATTTAGGTTTGCGAATTGCCGCACTATTTAAACCTAAAGCTAAATTGTGGGTTACGGGAAGGAATAAGTGGGAACTTGAATTACAAAAAGCCGTTGAAAAATTTGAATTAAAAGATGCTATTTGGATGCATTGCGCCTCATTAGGAGAATTTGAACAGGGTCGACCTCTCTTACAAAAAATAAGAAAGGAAAATGCAGCTCAAAAAATAGTCCTCACCTTTTTTTCACCTTCTGGCTACGAAATACAAAAGCATTTTCCGCTCGTTGATTATGTTTGTTATTTGCCATTAGATACCCCTAAAAATTCAAAAATATTTATTGATAGATTGCAACCAAAAGTTGCCATTTTTGTGAAATATGAGTTTTGGCTAAATTTTCTATTTCAGTTACAAATCAAAAAAGTTCCTACTTTTTTAATTTCAACAGTTATAAAAAAACATCAGCCTTTTTTTAAATGGTATGGAAGCTTATTCAGAAAAGCTTTAGCGAGTTTCCAAACTATTTATACACAAGACAACGATTCATTGTTATTGTTAAATACATTAGGTATTAAAACGGGTGTTTTGGCAGGAGATACAAGATTTGACAGAGTTCTTAATATATGTCAATCTCCTCAAAAAAACGAAGCAATGGCGCAGTTTGCCGAAAATGCTTTTGTAATCATAGCAGGAAGCTCTTGGCAAACTGATGAAACGTTTTTAGTTAAGTCCTTTTTAAAATTAAGAGTAGATCATCCTAATTTAAAACTCATTATTGCTCCACATGAAATTGATTTAGCAAATATTGAAAGGTTAAAAAAGATGTTAGTTATAAATGACATTCGATTTCATTTATTCTCAGAGCAAGAAAAGGATTTCACTCATCCAGTTATTATTCTAAACACAATGGGAATATTATCATCGGTCTATCAGTATGGCACAATTGCATTTGTTGGTGGAGGCTTTGATAATGGAATTCACAATATTTTGGAACCATCTGTGTTTGGATTACCAGTTTTATTTGGGCTAAATCATCATAAATTTAATGAAGCAACTGATATGATTGCTTTAAATGCTGGGTTTGAAGTTTCAAATGAAGTTAGCCTAACAAAGCAAATAGATTTGTTTTTAACGAATAAGACTTTTTTAACTCAGACCTCTCAACTTTCAAAGAATTATGTTTTAAATAATTCTGGAGCTACAGAACGTATTTATTCCGCCATTAAAAACCAACTAGCTGGATAATTAGAAAGGTTTATTAAGTGAGTTACGCATCACTTGAATGTCAATAAATAGGAAATTTATTAGGTTGGTATTTAGAAAATAAATAGGATATTTGTTTTCAATTC
>JBILCJ010000167.1:0-5120 GCA_044353195.1 Bacteroidia bacterium
AAACCATTAAAAATGAATAAATTAATTGTTCTATCAATTGTATTAGCTGGCTTATATGCTTGTACAAATTCAAATTCAAAAAATAATTCAGGATTCGAGATAAAAGGTAGTTTATCAAATTCTAAATCCGAAACTATTTATTTAGAGAAGTTATCTCAAAAAGGACCAGCAGTTGTTGATAGCGCTATGATAAATGAAAAAGGTGAATTTGAATTGAATAACTACAGTCCGAGTGTTGGTTTTTATCGATTGAGATTAACAAATTCTAATTTTGCTATGCTCGTTTTAGATTCGGCTCAGAAATTAGTTATTAGCGGAGATGCAAGAGATTTAGGTAATACATTTAAAGCAGAAGGATCGCCTGATACAAAATTGTTTTTAGAATTTCAAGAATTAGCGAAAAATCAAAAAGTAAGAACCGATTCATTAGAAACTGTTTTTAATAATGCTTTAGTTATTCAAAAATTAGATTCGTTAAGAGCAGATTCATTATCTAAAGTTTTACAAAAACCATACGAACACATGGTTGCTGTTTATAGCGATGTTGTTGCTAAAAAAATTAAGGAAAACGCCAATTCTTTTGCTTCTATTATGGCTATTCAACAAATTAAACCTGAATTATATTTAGATGTTTATCAGGCATTAGATAAAGGATTAACTGAAAAATATCCTAATAACGAGGATATTAAGGCGTTTCATGGAATGGTTCAGCAAACCGAAATGATGGTTGTTCGAACACAAGCTATTAAAATAGGCGCTGAAGCTCCTGAGTTAATTTTACCTATGCCAAATGATAAAGAATTATCATTGTCCTCATTAAGAGGCAAAATTGTTTTAATTGATTTTTGGGCAAGTTGGTGTGGACCGTGCAGAAAAGAAATGCCTAACGTGAAGCGTTGTTATGAAAAATATAAAAATAAAGGATTTGAAATACTTGGCGTTTCTTTAGATAAAGATAGAGCAGATTGGTTAGAGGCAATTAGTAAAGATGGTTTAACATGGCCACAAGTGAGTGATTTGAAATTCTGGCAGAGTGAAGCAGTGCAAACCTATGCCGTTCAATCTATTCCTTATACTGTTTTAATTGACAAGGCTGGAAAGATTATTGCAACTGATTTGCGCGGTGCCGAATTAGATAAGAAATTAGCTGAAGTTTTAAAATAACCCACGAAATGCAAAAATGTATGCTAAGATGTCTTATCACATTTTTGTGTTTGAGTGTAAACATATTTTCTCAAGAAAATTACTTTCAGCAAGAAGTCAATTATAAAATTAATGTCACTTTAAATGACGTATCACATTCTTTAAAAGCATTCGAGCAAGTTGAATATGTAAATAATTCAACAACTCCATTAACTTTCATTTATTTCCATCTTTGGCCTAATGCTTATAAAAATAATCAAACGGCTTTAGCGAAGCAGTTATTGACCAATGGCGTAACAAAAATGTATTATGCTAAATCGGAAGATTTAGGATTTATAGATAGTTTAAATTTTAGAGTTGACGATAAGTTGGTAAAATGGGAATTTGATAAAGAACATATAGATATATGTAAACTGATTTTAAATCAGCCTTTAAATCCAAATGATACAATTATTATTTCAACACCTTTTTACGTAAAGCTCCCATCTGCGAACATTTCACGCTTAGGACATATCAACCAAGCCTATGCCATTACGCAATGGTATCCAAAGCCTGCTGTTTTTGATAAACAAGGTTGGCATCAAATGCCTTATTTAAATCAAGGGGAATTTTTTAGTGAATTTGGGAAATTTGAAGTGGATATTACCCTTCCAAAAAATTATGTATTGGCTGCAACAGGTGATAGACTTAATGAAGATGAGGAAGAAAATTGGCTAAATGAAAATGTTGAGAAAACAAAACAAATGATTGCCAATCAAAAATTTGAAACTGATTTAAATTTCCCTGCTTCAGATTTAGAATTAAAAACCATTTCGTTCAAACAATCACGTGTTCACGATTTTGCATGGTTTGCAGATAAAAGATTTCATGTTTTAAAAGGAGAGATAAATTTACCTCAATCAAAACGAAAAGTAACCACTTGGGCTTATTTCACAAATAACGAATCTAAACTTTGGTCAAAATCTATTGAATACTTAAATGACGCCACTACATTTTATTCGGCTCTAAATGGTGATTATCCATACAATCATGTAACAGCAATTGACGGAACAATCAGCGCAGGAGGAGGAATGGAATACCCTAATATTACCATAATTGGGGAAAGTAATTCGGATTTAACGTTAGAAACAACCATTATGCACGAAGTAGGGCATAATTGGTTTTATGGCATACTAGGTAGTAACGAACGAGAATTTCCTATGTTAGATGAAGGTTTAAATTCATTTTATGAAATGAGGTATCTTCAATCAAAGTACCCAAAAAATAAATTAACTAGCTTGATAGATCGTGATAGCACGTTTCGTTTTTTTGGTTTAAATACGTTTAAGCATAAAGCCGAATACGAATTTTTATATTTATTAGCAGCAAGAAAAAACACTGATCAGCCAATTAGTAGTTCAGCTGATAAATTTACAGAGTTTAATTATGGTGCTATCGTTTATTCAAAAACAGCTTTAGCAATAGACTATTTAATGAATTACATGGGACAAGAAAAGTTTGACAAAGCGATGCGTTTTTATTTTGAACAGTGGAAGTTTAAACATCCTAGCCCTAACGATTTATTTAATTGTTTAAAATACCATTCTAATTCAGATTTAAATTGGTTTACAAATGATCTATTATCAACGAATTATAAAATTGATTTTAAACTTGTAAGTTCCAAATTATTGCCTAATAAAAGTCATCACATCATTGTAAAAAACAATAATACGTTAGTAAGTCCTTTTTCAGTTTCAGGTTATAAGGATCATCAATTGATTGGTACGATTTGGAGTGATGGATTTAAAGGCAAACACATTTTAGAATTTCCGCCAAGCGATATTGATTATTTCATGATTGATGCCAATCAAATTATTCCCGAAATTAATCGAAAAAATAATTTACTTAAAACGAAAGGTGTTTTTAAAAAAACTCATCCTTTTCAGTTTAATTTCATTGGAAAATTAGATGACCCAAATTACCTTCAATTAAACTATGTGCCTGTTTTTGGATATAATCAATACAATAAGTTAATGCTTGGTTGTGCAATTTATAATTATAGTTTATTGCAAAAACCTATAGAGTTTTCAATAGCACCGATGTTTGCGTTTGGTAGTAAAACACCAGTAGGATATGCTGATGTGACAAAGCATTTGACTCAGCATAATAAATTGTTTCAAGAGATTAACCTCATTGGAAAAATAAAAACATTTTCACATAATGTTGTTGAAACCAAAAATTTTAATGAAGTTCATCATACATCCATTTCGGCATTTAATTTAAATTATTATAAAATCTCAGCTACTATTGAATTTGAATTAAAAAAACGGAATCCTCTAAGTAAACTAACTCAATTTGTTTCATATTCTACAAATCATTTGTGGGTTGATGAATTATATGTTCCTCAAAATTCAATAGTTGCCTCGTTGGGCAAAAAAAATAATTACACAGTTATTAATAGATTTCAATATATTCTTCGCAATAAACAAATTATCAACCCCTATAATATTTCATTACAACTTGATCATAACGATAAATTTGCTAAAACAAGTGTTGAATTAAATTATTCTATTTCCATTAAAAAAGGAAATAGTTTAGATTTCAGAATGTTTTTAGGCGCTTTTGTATATGGAAATACGCAATCAAAAATACCATATCAATTTAGAATGAACGGAATGACTGGTAGTCAAGATTATTTATTTGATTACAATTATGTTGGAAGAAATGAAACAAATGGAATTGGATTTGCACAATTTACTGAAAATGATGGTGCTTTTAAAGTATGGACTCCTTTAGGGCAAACATCTAAGTGGCTTGTGGCATTGAATATTAAATCACCTAAAATAGCTCAACTTCCAATAAAATTATTTTTGGATTTAGGATCAAGTGAATTTAATGAAAGTTTAATGAACGAAAGAGTCCTGTATGCCGCGGGTATTAATGTGTCTATTTTCAAAAACTATTTTGAAATCTATGCACCACTAGTTTATAGTAAGGATATTAAAAACGCCTTAAAAGCAAATAATAAAGATGGTTTTTTTGATACCATGAGATTTACATTAAATTTGCATAACATTAAACCAAAAAAAATAATTGAAACTAATTTTTTCTAATGCAGCCAGAAAAAAAAATATACTTTGCATCTGATTTTCATTTGGGAGTTCCTACACAAGAACTCAGTTTGCAGCGTGAAAAAAAAATCATTCGATGGTTGGATTCTATCAAAGATTCAGCACAAGAAATCTATTTAGTTGGAGATATTTTTGATTTTTGGTGGGAGTATAAATACACAGTTCCAAAGGGGCAAACGCGTTTACTAGGAAAAATCGCTGAATTAACAGATTCTGGCATTCCTGTTATTTTTTTTACAGGTAATCATGATTTGTGGATGAAGGATTATTTTGTATCGGAACTAGGTGTTACAATTTTTAAAGAGCCCATAAAACGTGTATATAATGGAAAATCATTTTTTATTGGTCATGGCGATGGACTAGGGCCTGGGGATGGTTGGTATAAGTTTTTAAAGAAATGTTTTACAAATCCATTTTTAATATGGTGTTTTAATAGATTACACCCTAATTTTGGATTTTACATTGCACGTCGTTCAAGTAAAAGAAGCAGAGTCATTACAGGAGATTCGGATAAGCATTTTTTAGGTGCCGAAAACGAATGGTTATTTTCATTTTGTAAAGAAGAATTAAAAAAAGAGCATTTCAATTACTTTATTTTCGGACATCGCCATTTACCTTTAGATTTAGATATTGCAGAAAGCTCGAAATACATAAATTTAGGTGACTGGATAAATTATTACACGTATGCCGAATTTGATGGGAAAACACTTGAATTAAAAACCTTTGAAGGTTGATTTTATAAGTCAAAATCCAAAAAAAACAATATATTTGTTACCCACTTATGCAACAAAAGAAGTTTGTTACAAATATTGCTTTTTTAATTATTCTTAATTTATTAATTAAGCCTTTTTGGCCTTTGGGAATTGA
>JBILCJ010000037.1:0-14730 GCA_044353195.1 Bacteroidia bacterium
TCAAAACGCTGTTGGTAATTCATCTTATGGCGAATATGCTATTTTATTTAGTTTTTCATTCTTATTAAATATTATCCTTGATTTTGGTGTAACCCAGTTTAATAATAAGAATATCGCTCAAAATAGTCACTTATTGACTAAGCATTTTAGTAGTTTATTTACTTTGAAATTAGTACTAGGCTTTGTTTATTTAGTGGTTACAATTTTGCTTGGCATGACGATGGGTTATGACTTTAGATTGATGAAATTATTATCCATTTTAGCAATCAATCAGTTTTTAATAAGCATGATAGCTTATTTGAGGTCTAATTTACTTGGACTTCATCTTTTTAAAACGGATAGCTTTGTTTCTGTGGCTGATCGCGTATTAATGATCATTATTTGTATTGCCTTATTGCTCAAATGGTTTGGATTACAAATTGATATCATGAACTTTGTTTATGCTCAAACAATTGGTTATGTGCTTACTGCAGCTATTGCCTTTTTTACAGTATATTTCAAAACGCATCATTTTACCTTAAAATGGAACTGGCCATTTAGTTTAATGATATTAAAACAAAGTTTTCCATTTGCTATTTTAGTTTTATTAATGACCTTTTATAATAGGTTAGATAGCGTGATGCTCGGCTTATTATTGCCTGAACATATTGGAAGTGAGCAAGCGGGGATTTACGCCAAAGCATTTCGATTATTAGAAGCAGGGAACATGATTGCCTATCTTTTTTCTGTTCAGCTTATCCCAGTTTTTAGTAGGATGATTAAACATAAGGAAAATGTAGAGCATATTGTGAAATTATCTTTCATTTTATTAATAACGCCAGCTTTGGTGGTTTCTGTCGGTTGTTTTTTCTATGCTCCTGAATTAACTTCTCTTATTAATCATGGTACCATTGATTCTACATCTGAATTTAGAATTCTGATGTTATGTTTCACTGCTGTTTCAACCACTTATATATTTGGCACCTTATTAACTGCTAATGGAAACTTAAAACAATTAAACACAATGGCCATTGTTGGCATTTGTATTAACTTGGTTCTTAATTTTATTTTAATCCCTAAATATCAAGCATTTGGAAGTGCTATCTCAAGTTTAGCAACACAGTTTTTCACAGCAGGAATTCAAGTTTATTTTGCTTATAAAATTTTTAAATTTAAGGTTAATGTTCGTCTATTGATAGCACTCTTTACATTTATAGTTGGTATTATCGCTTTTAATTACTTATCAAAATACGCCACTTCAAATTGGATGCTTAATTTTGCTATTGCCTGTGCGGCTTGTTTCGCATGGGCTTTTATATCTGGATTAATTAGTGTAAAATCTATTTTAAGATTTATTAAATACAAATAAATATTATATTTGAACAATGAATAAAGAAAATTCAACTAACGACTCGATTAAATTGCTATCCGTTATATATAAATGGAGAAAGCAACTTCTAATCGTGACAACTATTGCGGCGGTTATTTCTACTACCATATCTTTTATAATTTCTCCACAATACCTTGGAACTGCAATTGTGTTTCCGGCTCGTACATTCTCCGTTTCAAAATTATTGATAGAACTCAATGTCGGTAGTCAAGAGGATTATATGCAGTATGGCGATGAAGATGATTGTGAAAAATTATTACAAATATTGAATTCTGCTGATATCAGGACAATGGCTGCCAATGAATATGATTTATGGAAGCATTGGAGAATTAATAAGGAAGATGTGAATGCTAATTATTACTTAAAATTGAAATGGGAAGAGCAGGTTTCTTTTTCAAGAACCGATTATGTTTCAATAAAAATTAATGTTTACGATTATGAATCTGAAAGAGCAGCTAAAATAGCTAATTCAATTGTTTCATACGCCGATTCAGTTAAAAATAAAATGACAAGAGTAGTTGCAAAAGAGGCATTGATGATTATTGAAGAAGAATATGCAACAACATTATCTAATATTGAAAGTTTAGAAGATAGTTTACAATCGATTCGCGAATTAGGCGTTTTAGATTATAAATCAGAGATGGAGGCTTATTCAAAGGCAATGGCAAAAGCTGTTGCTAAGGGAGATGAAAGTGCAAAAACTAAACTACAATCTAAACTGGATATCCTTTCAAAATATGGAATGGCTTATCAAGATTTGTTTGAAAAACTAAAGAAGTATCGTTATAAATACCCTGTTATCAAAGGGAAATACGACGAAGCTCGTGTGAATCTTGAAAGACATTTACCTTCTAAGTTTGTTGTGGAAAAAGCAGTACGTAATGAGAAAAAAGCAAGGCCAATGAGATCTGTTATTATTTTAGTGCCAACGATTTCCGCATTTATTCTAGCCCTTTTGTATTTGTTATTTTCAGATAAAGTCATTGAGATTAAAAAAAAAATAGTAGAGCAATCCAAAAATCAATAAATAACACAAACTTAATGGAAAACTTAAACACCGCTTATATTTTACATGTATTAAAAATACATCGTATTAAATTTCTTATAATTGCGTTAGCGGCAATTATTGTTTCTTCTTTTATTTCTTCTCCCTATTTTATTGCTCCAAAATTTAAGTCTACAGCTGTCGTATTCCCTGTTAACCTTGAGCCATTTAGCGAAGAGTCTTCAACTGAACAGTTATTGCAATTTATGAATAGTGAAGATATAAAAAACGCAATGACAAAGCGTTTTAATCTATATACTATTTTTGGTATTGATTCGTTAGAAGAAAAATCGCATGCTAAGTTTGATAAATATTATTATGAATATATTTCTGTTAGCGCTACATTATATGAGTCAATTGTCATTAATGTAATCAATGAAAGCCCATCGTTGGCTCAAAAAATGGCTAATGCACTTATAGATGAAACAAATAAATTTGTTAGAGATCGAAAAAAAACGATAACTGACGAATATATCAAATCATATCAGAATCAATTAAAAATTGCAACATCTGAAATTGATTCTATTGAAAATCAATTAAAATCTATTCGTTTAAATTTTGGTATTTTAGATTTTAAAGCTCAATCAAAAATTATCAGTAAAAAACAGAGTAATGGCAGTTTATCTGCTGATGAACAATTAGTTTTAAAAGGATTGAAGGAAGTTGGAGGAAAGTATGTTATTTTGCAATCTCAATTAAACACCGAATTAAAAAATTATAAAACAATAAAGTTAGAATATGACAAAAATAGGTTGAATTCAAATTCAAATTTGAATTTTACAACAGTTGTTTCTAAAGCAAATTTACCAGATAAAAAACATTCTCCAGAAAGGGCTATAATTGTTGTTTTATTTACACTTTCCGCTTTATTATTATCTCTATTTATTATTTTGTTTACGCATAAAAAACAAAACGATTTTGCAAAAAACTAAAAATACTTACGTATTTTATTTCATTGTAGTTTCCTACATTTTGGTTAATGCCTATATTTTGTTATTTGATAAAGGCTTATTCTATTTGTATAACCTTTTGCCATTATTCTTATTTGTTATATTATTGGCTGTATTGGATATTGAAAAAATCATGTACATCATGGTTTTTTCTACACCACTTGCTATTAGTTTGAAGGAGCTTGGAATGTCGAACGGACTTAATTTAAGCTTGCCTTCAGAGCCATTAATGATTGGAATGACCTTGATATATATCTTGAACGAAATAAGTCATGGTATCACTGATAAAAAAATTTTAAAGCATCCAATAACAATAATAATTTTAATTCAGCTATTATGGATGGTTATTACCTCTATTTTCAGTGAATTGCCAATAATTTCCGTAAAGTATATTTTATCTCGTATTTGGTTTTTAACCTCTTGTTATTTTATGGCAACCTTGCTTTTTAAAAATCAGAAAAAAATTGTCAATCACATTTTATTGTATGGATTGGCTCTTGCTATCGTTTCTGTTATTACTACAGTAAAGCATGCCTCATTTGGATTTGATGAAAAAACGGCAGATTGGATTGTTTCCCCTTTTTATAATGATCATACTGCTTATGGTTGTGCCTTAGCGATGTTTATCCCAGTTATGGTAGGAATTATTTTTATTAAAAATATAAATCCCATTTTGAAAATTGTGTCTATAGTTTTATTATCAATATTTTTTGTTGCTATTATTGTTTCTTATGCTCGAGCTGGTTGGTTAAGTTTAGCTGTTTCAATAGGTGTATTGCTCACACTTTTACTTAAAATAAAATTTAGAACTTTATTATTTACACTAATAGGTGGAGTCATGTTTTTCTTAGCTTTTCAATCCGAAATACTCATGATACTCGGAAGAAACAATACCGATTCTGATGGTGATTTTACTCAAAATATTGAATCTATGACTAATATTTCAACGGATGTTTCAAATGTTGAACGATTAAACCGCTGGAATTGTGCTATTCAAATGTTTCAAGAAAAACCTTTTTTAGGTTTCGGGCCAGGAACATATCAGTTTTTATATGCTCCATTTCAAAAAAGTAGTATGAAAACCGTTATTTCAACTAATTTTGGTGATAAAGGTAATGCTCACAGTGAATACTTAGGTCCTTTAAGTGAACAAGGTTTTATGGGTGTTATTCTCGTTTTTATTTTAGTATTAGCTGTTATGTTTTTAGGCTACCGCTTAGTATATACAGTCAAAGATAAGTCATTAAAAATATTAACGATAGCCATTTTAATGGGTATTAGTACCTATTTTGTGCACGGATTTTTAAATAACTTCTTAGATACTGATAAGGCGTCAGTTCCATTTTGGGGCTTTTTAGCCATGTTGGTTTGTATTGATGTGTATCATAAAAACCAAATTGAAGAGGAAAATAAACTTTAATTCTTAGATTCCTTATAAAAAAATTCTGGGCTTATTTTATTTAGCTAAGTTTGCTATAAAATCATCAAATAAGTATCTTGAATCTAATGGGCCAGGACATGCTTCTGGATGATATTGAACAGAAAAAACTGGTTTGTTTTTCAATCTAATTCCTTCTATTGTATGATCATTTAAATTTACATGTGTAATTTCAATGTTAGAGTTTTTAGCTATATCATCTGCATTAACCGTAAAACCATGGTTTTGAGAAGTAATTTCGCACTTTCCAGTAATAATGTTTTTGACAGGATGATTAATTCCTCTATGACCAGCATGCATTTTAAAGGTTGAAATTCCTTGTGATTGGGCCAATAATTGGTGTCCTAAACAAATACCAAATATTGGTTTCCCTGTTTCAACTAATTGTTTAATAAGCAAAATTTCATCTGTCATAACACTTGGATCGCCAGGGCCATTGCTCAACATATAACCATCTGCATTAAAGTCAGTTAATTCTTTTAATGTTGTTTTTAATGGAAATACTTTTAAGAAGCAGTCGCGTTGAATCAATGAACGAAGTATGTTTTTCTTTACCCCAAAATCTAAAACAGCTATTTTATATTTTGCTGTTTTTTCACCTATTTCATAAGCTGTTTTTGTTGCAACTTTTGAAGATAATTCTAAACCATTCATTGAAGGCACTTTTGCTAATAAGGCCTTTAATTCTTCAATATCTGTAATCTCCGACGAAATAATGCAATTCATAGCACCTTTATCGCGCACATATCTAACAATTGATCTGGTATCAACATCACTTATAGATACAATGTTATCTTTCTCGAAATAATGTTGTAAAGAATCTGTCGCTCTTTTTCTAGAAAATCCATCACTGAATTTTTTGCAAATCATACCGGAAATTTTGATGCTATCACTTTCAATTTCCGATTCTTCAACGCCATAATTTCCAACATGCACATTATTCATAATAACGATTTGTCCGAAATAAGATGGATCTGTGAAAATTTCCTGATAGCCTGTCATACCTGTATTAAAGCATATTTCACCAGTTGTAGTACCGATTTTTCCAGCGGCTTTTCCTTCAAATACTTTGCCGTCTTCTAGTAATAAAATGGCTTTTTGTTTACTTTGGTATTTCAGTTGCATATCAATTTTAGAATGATGTTTCTAAATGTCAAAAGTGCAAATAATTTAGAGAGTTTAAAAGCGTTGTTAATAGGTTTTTAAAAACATTTTTATATGCTTTTTTTCTTCATGTTTTTTAAAGGCATAATGATTAGATTGTTTTGGGCGTTGCCTTCGGCCAGGCTTTTCGTTTCAATCTTTTTTCGTTCCTCAAAAAGGATTTACACTGCAATCCTTAACGCAAACTTATAGTTAGGTACGAATTTTAAATTACGGATTGATATGACATACTTTTATAATACCTCTATTACTTTCAATTTATTTCCTTTCACCAATTTGTTGACGCCACATAGCATAATACAAGCCTTTTTCGTTTAATAAATCTTGGTGTTTACCCGATTCAATAATAGAACCTTGTTCCAGTACAAAAATTTTATCAGCATGCATAATAGTTGATAGTCTATGTGCAATTAAAACAGTTATTTGATTTTTTTCAGAAGAAATTTCTCTAATTGTACTTGTTATTTCTTCTTCAGTAATTGAATCTAAAGCCGAAGTTGCTTCATCAAATATTAATAAATGAGGTTTTCGTAATAAAGCTCTTGCAATTGATAACCGTTGTTTTTCTCCGCCTGAGACTTTTATTCCACCTTCGCCAATAGTTGTATTAATGCCGTTTTCAGCGCGTTTTAGTAAATTGCCACATGCTGCTTTCGATAAAACACTTTGTATTTCTTCATCCGTTGCATCTGGTTTTACGAATAGTAAATTATCTTTTATAGTTCCCGAAAATAATTGGGCATCTTGTGTTACAAAACCAAGCTGTTGCCTTAATTCGGTTAAATCAATGTCTAAGGCGTTGATATTATTGTATAATATTGTTCCTTCTTTTGGTGTATATAATCCAACCAGCATTTTAACCAAGGTTGTTTTTCCGCTTCCAGATGGACCAACAAATGCAATGGTTTCTCCAGCATTTGCTGAGAAAGAAATGTTTTTTACGGCATAACTTTTAGCTGTTTTATGTTTAAACGAAATAGATGAAAATTGCAAACTATTAATTATACCTATCTTTTTTGGATTACTTGGTTTCAACTCACTATCCGAATGTAATAATTTTTCAAAATTGTCCATAGAAGCCTTGGTTTCATTATAGGTTGTTATAACGTTTCCTAATTCTTGTAAAGGATTAAAAATAAAAAAAGAAAAAAACATTAATGTGATTAGGTCGCCTGGTTTAATGGTTTCACTAAATACATACATGTATAAAACAAAAATTAAACACGTCCGCATTAAATGTACGGTTGTGCCCTGCATAAAGCTTAAACTGCGGACAAAACGAACCTTTTTTAATTCAAGTCCTAATATTTTTATGGTAGTTGTATTTAAACGATTGACTTCTTGATTCGTTAAACCTAAACTTTTAACGAGTTCAATATTTCGTAATGATTCAGTTGTTGCGCCAGCCAAAACAGTTGTTTCTCCGAGTATTTGTTTTGAAACGGCTTTTATTTTTTTTCCTAAAATTGAACTTAAAATGCCAATTACAGGAACGGTAGCTAAAAATAAAGGGCCAAGTAATGGATCAATTCGCATGGCATAAACAACAACAAATATAATTCCAACAACAGATTGAAACAACATTGATATAGATAGTGTGATAAACCTTTCGCAATCTAATTTTACTTTTTGTAGTTTACCTAACGTTTCTCCACTTCGTTGATCTTCAAAGTCTTGAAATGGAAGATCTAAAGCTTTTTTTATGCCGTCGGTGTACATTTGCGCGCCAACTCTTTGAATAATAATATTTGTAAAGTAATCCTGGAAATTTTTAGCTAATCGAGATAACATCGCTGCGCCAACAGAAAGTGATAAGAAAAATGCTAAATCTTTCATAAACCAAATTTTGTCGTGTTTATAGTCGTTAAGATTTACACCTAATTTGTTTAATAATTTTCCTGTAATGATTGAATCACATAGGGAAAATGATTGATTAATGGCCGCTAATATTAGTGCTAAGAATAAGATGCCTTTAAAGTGTTTGATGTAAGAATATAGAATTTTCATGTTTATTGGTAATAGTATAAAAGAGCATTTTTATGCGATGCAAATTTATTAAAACTAAAACTATTAATAACGTATAGTGAATAACTAATTAAATCACCTTTAAAAACGAAATAAACTACAATTAAATTCACCCTATGAATTTTGGTATTTGTTTGTTAAGCATTATTCCTTGCCGTAAAGAACCATCAAGCACAAGCGAAATGGTAACTCAATTACTTTTTGGCGAAACGTATAATGTCATTGAAGTAACAGAAGAATGGTTAAAGATATCGACGAGCTTCGATCATTATCCTTGTTGGATTAGCTTAAAACAGCATAATTCGATTTCAGAAAAAGATTTAAAAAATTTAGACTCAAGATTTGTTAGTTCTGAATTAGTTCAAGTAATTAGTAATGCTTCAACAAATCATGTGTTTCCAATTTCAATAGGTGCAACTTTACCAAATTTAAAAAATTCAAATCTTAGTATTGGCAAACATGATTTTGTTTTTGAAGGATCAACTTCTAATACTTCAGTTCAAAAAAGTATTCAAGATTTAAAAGAGACTGCTTTTTTGTTTTTGAACGCTCCTTATTTATGGGGAGGGAAAAGTCCGTTTGGGATTGATTGTAGTGGATTTACACAATTAATTTTCAAATTAAATGGCTATCAAATTCCACGCGATGCGAGTCAACAAGTTGAATTGGGAACTCCTCTAAGTTTTGTGGAAGAAGCTCAAAGTGGTGATTTAGCTTTTTTTGATAATGAAGAAGGTAATATCGTTCATGTTGGAATGGTTATCGATAATCAACAAATTATACATGCTAGTGGTTGCGTTCGTATTGATAAATTCGACCATTATGGAATTTTTAATTCAGATACCAAAAAATATTCTCACATGTTAAGAGTGATAAAGAATATCATTAAATAAATTGTTTTATGATGACATCAATCATATAATTCTTTACAACTATTTAAATTTAGAGTTCTGTTTTTAATGTCTACAAATTATTCCCATGATATTTGTTAGTATTTCACTAATTCTTTTATCTTTGCTACCCTAATTTAAAACCCATGTTGTAAATGGGAAAAAACGTTATGATAAAAATTACTTTACCCGATGGTTCATTTCGTGAATACGAAAAAGGAACTACTGCCATGCAAGTTGCAACAAGCATTAGCGAAGGTTTAGCCCGCAATGTGTTAGCCGCAAAATTAAACAGTGTAGTTGTTGATGCAAATACAACTATCAATGAAAATAGCACCTTAAGTTTATTAACGTGGAACGATGATGATGGTAAAAACACGTTGTGGCATTCTTCAGCTCATCTATTAGCAGAAGCTTTAGAGGCTTTGTATCCAAACGTAAAGTTTTGGGTTGGCCCGGCATTAGAAGCTGGTTTTTATTATGATGTTGATTTAAATGGAGAGGTTTTAACACCTGCTGATTTTGAAAAAATTGAAGCTAAAATGTTGGAGCTAGCGCGTTTAAATAGTGCATTTATTCGTAAAGAAATTAGTAAGGCTGACGCCATTACATATTTTACTGATAAAAATGACTCTTATAAATTAGATTTATTAGAACGTTTAGAAGATGGAAATATTAGCTTGTACACTCAAGGTAATTTCACTGATTTATGTCGTGGTCCGCATATTCCAAACACTGGATTTATTAAGGCTGTAAAGGTTTTAAGTATTGCAGGTGCTTATTGGAAGGGCGATGAAAAAAATAAAATGTTAACTCGTATTTACGGTATTGCATTTCCAAAAGACAAAGAATTAAAAGAGTATTTAGTTTTATTAGAGGAAGCAAAAAAGCGTGATCATCGTAAATTAGGAAAAGAATTAGAGTTATTTACGTTTTCCGAAAAAGTTGGAGCAGGCTTACCGTTATGGTTGCCAAAAGGTGCCATGTTGCGCGAACGACTTATTCAATTTTTACAAAAAGCGCAGTTAAAAGCGGGATATTTACCTGTAGTAACTCCACACATTGGTCAAAAAGAATTATATGTTTGCTCTGGCCATTACGAAAAATATGGGGCTGATTCTTTTCAACCCATAAAAACCCCACATGAAGGCGAGGAGTTTTTCTTAAAACCAATGAATTGTCCGCATCACTGCGAAATTTATAAAGCATCTCCTAAATCGTATAAAGATTTACCTGTTCGTTATGCTGAGTTTGGAACTGTGTATCGTTATGAGCAAAAAGGTGAATTACATGGATTAACACGAGTTCGCGGATTTACTCAAGATGATGCACATCTATTTGTAAGACCAGACCAAGTTCAAGAAGAGTTTGAGAAAGTAATTGATTTAGTTCTTTATGTATTTAACGCTTTAGATTTTAAAGATTACACAGCGCAAATCTCATTACGTGATCCTGAAAATAAAACAAAATACATTGGAACTGACGAAAATTGGGAATTAGCAGAAAAGGCAATCATTGATTCGTCTGCTAAAAAAGGATTACGTACCGTTGTTGAAACTGGTGAAGCCGCTTTTTACGGACCGAAATTAGATTTTATGGTAAAGGATGCTATTGGTCGTAAATGGCAATTAGGAACCATTCAGGTGGATTATAATTTGCCAGAGCGTTTTGAATTGGAATATACTGGTTCTGATAATCAAAAACACCGTCCAGTGATGATACATCGCGCACCATTTGGCTCTTTAGAGCGTTTTATTGCTGTATTAATTGAGCATTGTGGTGGTAATTTTCCACTTTGGTTAACCCCAAGTCAGTTTGCCATTTTACCAATTAGTGAAAAATATAACGATTATGCAAAAAAAGTTTCAGAATTACTAAATAATTCCGATATTCGCGGTCTTGTTGACGAAAGGAATGAGAAAATTGGGAAGAAAATTCGTGATAATGAAGTAAACAAAATACCGTTTATGCTTATTGTTGGCGAAAAAGAAGCTGAAGATGGAACAGTTGCAGTGCGTGAACATGGTAAAGGCGATATAGGAACAATGACTATTGAAGACTTTGCAAAATTGATACAAACTACTATAGAGAGCGATTTTAAACAAAAAAGTATATCATAAATTAACTAAAAGCGGAGGTTATTATTAGCGTATTTAAAAAACCCATAAACAACAACAACAAAAATACTGGGCCAATTAAGCCTGGTACTGCTCCAACAACGCCAGTTCCTGCGAAACGTCCTCGTGGATTAAGAGAAGGATTTAAGCGCCCTGGAGTGAGAGAAGAACAACACCGTATTAATAATAACATTCGTAATGTTGTTAATGTACGTGTAGTAGGAGATGATATTGAACCAGGAGTTTATACCATTGCAGAGGCAATAAAAATGGCTCGTGATATGGAAGTAGATTTAGTTGAAATAGCTCCAAACGTTGATCCTCCAGTTTGTAAGTTGATTGATTATGGAAAATATTTATACGAACTAAAAAAGAAGGCTAAGGAAGTAAAAGCGAAAGCTTCAAAAGTTGTAGTGAAAGATATTCGTTTTGGACCACATACTGACGAACATGATTATCTATTTAAAAAGAATCATGCTATGAAGTTTTTACAAGACGGCTGCAAAGTAAAAGCGTTTGTATTTTTTAGAGGACGTGAAATTGTATTTAAAGAACAAGGAACAATATTATTATTACGATTTGCATCCGAATTAGAAGAGTGGGGTAAAGCAGAACAATTACCTGTTTTGGAAGGTAAAAAAATGTTAATGGTTCTTGCGCCTAAAAAAGCAGGAAAATAAACGAGAGTACTAACAAATAAAATAAATAAAGTAAAATGCCAAAAATGAAAACAAACTCTAGTGCAAAGAAGAGATTCTCTGTTACTGGGACCGGCAAGATTAAAAGAAAACACGCTTTTAAAAGTCATATTTTGACTAAAAAAGCAACAACACGTAAACGTGAGTTATCAAAAACAGGCTTAGTACATAAGCGTGATATGAATAACGTAAAGTTTATGCTTTGCATGTAATCATTAATTAACCCGAGTACAACGGTTATTAAATTAACCAGAAACTACGTTTTAAAAGTGCTAAAAATTAGCCACGTAAAATCAAAAAATTAAAAAGAAATGCCACGTTCAGTCAATCACGTTGCGAGTAGAGCTCGCAGAAAAAAAATCCTTAATTTAACCAAAGGTTATTGGGGTGCTAGAGGTAATGTTTGGACAATCGCCAAAAACACTTTAGAAAAAGGTTTAACTTACGCTTACCGCGATCGTAAAAACAAAAAACGTACAATGCGTTCATTATGGATTCAACGTATTAATGCAGGTGTTCGTCAATACGGTATGAGTTACAGCGAATTTATTGGAAAAGTAAATTCAAAAAATATTGGTTTAAATCGTAAGGTTTTAGCTGATTTAGCAATGAATCATCCAGAAGCTTTTAAGGCTGTAGTTGATCAAGTTAAATAAGAAACTATATAATATAAAGAAAAGCTATCTATGATTAGGTAGCTTTTTTTTATGTCTGTATTTTTTACCTTGATAAAAATCATTTTTTGCTGTGATGCAAATCAGTTTATAACTCATGAAATAGAATGATATTTGCAAAAGATAACTAATAAAGAATGAGTAAATCAAAAATATCCGAGTCGATTAAAGTTTCTGAGATAAAACGAACATTTAATTCTAAATTTCCATTCTTGAAAATTGAATTTTTCAAGAAGAAACATAAAAATCTAAGTGGTTCAGCAAAAAAAGACCTTATTTTAGACGATTTTCCTGTTCTCTTTTCTCCACTAGATTTAGCTAATTTAATTAATGAAGACGTTACTGTTTTTGAATTAGAAAAACAATTTAACGATAAATTAAAATTGTCGGTACAAGTATTTAGAAAATCTGGAAAGTCTTGGTTAGAAACAACTTTCACGGATGGTTGGACATTAAAAAAACAAAATCAAGAAGGTATAGATTTAAGTCAAATTTAGATTATATAAAAGCTTTAAATAAAAAAAGGAATCAATAATGATTCCTTTTTTTGTGAATTAATATTTTACTAGAATGGAATTCCTGTAGTACCGCCTTCCATCATTTCGTTTACTTCTGGTTTTATACATAAAATGGGAACTTTAGAATGATTAATCAGTTGATGAATGTAATTGTTTAATAAAATAGTTTTCATTTCTGTGTCTTGATCTGTCATAGATATAATTATATCCGCATTTAATTTTTTAGCAAATTGTAACGTCTTTTTCACTTTATGTTCTGTTTTTACTACTTCACAATGAACTGAAACATTCTTTTTTTCGCATTCCTTTTCAATTTGTTTTATATAAACATCCAATTTGAATTTGTGAGTTGTTTCAGATTGATTATACATACCTATAATACTTAAGTTCGAATTAAATAGTTTAGCAAATTGAATGGCAACATTTACTTTTTGCCTAGTATGTATTGATAAATCTATTGGTAATAGGATAGTTGAATAACCTTTATTAATGGGGTTAATTCTAACTGTCATTATGGGTAATTCACTTTTTGTTAGAGTTCGATAGGTGTGTGTACCCATAAATAAGTCATTATGAGAGTCGCCCCCTTTTGTTCCCATGACAATTAAATCAACCTTAATTTCATTAGAGATTGATATAATTTCGCTTGAAATACTTCCGGTAGAAAAAATAGAACTTGTTTTAACACCGTATGTTTTTTCAATTCTCGTAGCTTCAGCAGAAAGTTTTTCTGATATAAATTCAGAAATAGCACTCGGTTTTTTTATACTCAAAATTGGCAACAACATATTTAATAGTTCATTTTTCTTTTGCACATTTAAGATAATAAGTTCACCTTTCGTTAATGCTGCAATTAACGCTGCATGTTTTACAGCGTTTTCTGCTGTTTCAGAGAAATCAAATGGAATAAGAATTTTTTTTGTTTTTAAATTAATCATAGGTAGTTTATTTACGAATAGATATTACTGGAATTTGTGAGCTTAAAATTATTTTTTTTGAGTGTCTGTCTATAAATAAATTTCTAAAAGGATGATAATTATTACTGATGAGCATGATTAAATCTGCATGCGTTTTTTTTACATATTTACTAATCCCTTCTTCAAACGTATCAGCTTGAATTGTTGTGATTTTGATGTTTTTATTTATATCATTTTTTATATTTAATTCATATTCAGTGATAACATGAACATATTCAACGTCTACGTCTAAAAAACTACTAATAGCATCAATTCTTCTCGATAAGCCTGAATTAATCGATGACTCATGATCGACAGCAACTAAAACTTTAGTGATTGAATGTTGTTTATATTTTTTTGAAATAGTTATAATTGGACAGTTAATTTCTCCAACTAATTCTAAACTTGTTGTACTTTTCAAAAACAACGATAATTTGCTTTTAGTTTCTAGTCCAATAACGACTAAACTTATTTTTTTTTGTTTAGATAATTTCTCAATTTTATTTTTGAGACCATTATATGTTATTTCAGTTGTAAATGTTACCTCTTTATTTTCAGTTGAAAGTTTATTTTGAAGGTCTGATAGTTTTTTTGATTCACTATCTGAAAAATCGGAAGGTGTAATCATAAAAAGCCCTGAATTTGTATGGATTAAAGGTGTTGCAATAGCATGAAATAGTAAAACATTTGACTTTGTTTTTTTTGCTAGTTCAATGGTATAATTTACTGCATTCATGGACGATTTTGTGAAATCTACTCCTACTAATAATGTTTTCATTTATTTTATTTTAAAATGATTGTATCTAATCCAAAGTAAAAATGATTAGTCAATATGAATAATATGACGACTAAAAGAACTCTTGGAAAGACATGTTTTAAGTCCCAA
>JBILCJ010000224.1:0-3372 GCA_044353195.1 Bacteroidia bacterium
ATCTACAATTTCTACAGATCATTTAATTCCTTTATTTGGATTAAGTCCTAAGTTAGGTCCTATAGAAAATTGGGGGTTAAATATAGATAAAAATGCTATTGAGGTAAATACAGATGATTATTCTACCAATGTGGAAGGTGTTTATGCAATAGGAGATATAAATACATATAAAAATAAACTTAAATTGATTTTATGTGGATTTCATGAGGCAGCTTTAATGGCTCATAGTGCCTACAAATACATGAACCCAGGAGTAAAATACACAATGAAATATACCACTGTTCAAGGTGTAAATGAATTTTAATAAGAAGATAAATCGTGTTAAAAAGGCTCGACTTTGTTGAGCCTTTTTAATTTAAATCAGGATAAAAATTTTGATGCATTAATTATTATTAATACTACTTACTATCCAAAATAAAACAATGAGTTGAATGAGGATTGTAAAAATAAATTTCAAAACAAAAGACCCCTTAGATGTCTTATGTCTAAACAATATCATCGCACTTAAGATTCCTAATGAACCTCCAAGTATAGAAATAGTCAATAAATTATTTTCAGAAATTCGTGTTCTTTTCATTTTTGCCAAACGCTTATCATAAGACATGATAACAAAGGCAAAAATATTCATCATTAAAAAAACAATAGTTAAAATATCCATATTAAGTAATTGTAAGATATATTAAATAAAAACAAAAAAGGTTGTTTCATAAAGAAACAACCTTTGTAGTGAGAAGGAGATTTGAACTCCTGACCTTCGGGTTATGAATCCGATGCTCTAACCAACTGAGCTACCTCACCAAATTCTTATTTTCAAAATAAAACCCTTTGGTTTTCAAAGGGTTTTATTTGTGATCTTGTAGGGATTCGAACCCCAAACCTTCTCATCCGTAGTGAGATGCTCTATCCAGTTGAGCTACAAAACCAATCCAAAATTTGGAGTGCAAATATACATATTTTCCTTAACTTGCAAACAATATTTAAGCATTTTTTTTATGAAAAATTTAATTGAGTCTATTTGGAACGACAGAGAACTTTTAAAAATAGCATCAAATCAGGATGTTATCAGACAAATTATAGAGGAAATTGATAAAGGTAAAATCCGAGTTGCGAATCAATTATCAGATGGTAACTGGCAAGTAAATGATTGGGTAAAAAAAGCAGTTATCCTTTATTTTCCAATTCAACAAATGGAAGTGATGGAATTAAAACCTTTTGAATTTCATGATAAAATGAAACTTAAGACAAATTTAGCAGAGGCTGGAATACGTGCTGTCCCTGGTTCTATTTTAAGGTATGGTAGTTATATTTCAAAAAACGTGATAACGATGCCGAGTTTTGTTAATATTGGCGCCTATGTAGATGAAGGAACAATGGTAGATACGTGGGCTACAGTTGGAAGTTGTGCGCAAATTGGAAAAAACGTTCATTTAAGCGGCGGTGTTGGAATTGGTGGAGTTTTAGAACCCATACAAGCAGCCCCCGTTATTATAGAGGACAATTGTTTTATAGGTTCTCGCTGTATTGTTGTAGAAGGTGTAAGAGTTGGTAAAGAAGCTGTTTTGGGAGCTAATGTTTGTTTAACAATGTCAACTAAGATAATTGATGTAACCAGTAATACACCAATAGAGACAAAAGGATATGTACCGGAAAGAAGTGTTGTAATTCCTGGCTCATATGCCAAAATATTTCCAGCTGGAGAATACCAAGTGCCATGCGCATTAATTATTGGCAAAAGAAAAGAAAGTACTGATTTAAAAACTTCGCTTAATGATGCTTTGAGAGAACATCACGTTGCGGTTTAAATTGATTGACATTGAAAGTAGCATTTGACGCAAAAAGAGCTTTTTTAAATACTAGTGGTTTGGGAAATTATGCTCGAACTATTATTAAAAATTTGAATGATTCACATGCTGAATTAAAGCTTTATCTATTCACACCAAGCGTAAAAAAAATTGACTTTCTTAAAGAAGATTCTAATGTGGAATTCATAAAACCAGAAACATATTTTGAAAAAAAATTTAAAAACATTTGGCGTTCTTTATTTATAACTCATTATCTAATAAAAAAAGAGATTGATGTATATCATGGACTTAGCAATGAATTACCACTAAATATTAAAAAATTTAAAGGAAAAAAAATTGTTACGATTCATGATTTAATTTTTTTAAGATACCCTAAGTTATACCCCTTTTTAGATCGAATCATTTATCGTGTAAAATTCTATTCGGCCTGTAAAAATGCAGATAGAATCATTGCGATTAGCGAAGAAACAAAAAAAGATATCATGTCTTTTTTCAAAATTCCTGAATCAAAAATTAAAGTAGTTTATCAAGGGTGTGATGATTCATTTTATAAAAATTATTCAGACACTGAAATTGAACAAGTAAAACAGATTCATAAACTGCCCCTATCCTACTTATTATATGTAGGTACTATTGAAAAACGTAAAAACCTACTAACCATTATAAAATCATTACAATTAGTTAATGAAATACCATTAATCGTCGTTGGAAAAAAAACAAGTTATTTCAAAGAAGTACAACAATTTATTTTAAAAAATAATTTAAGCAATAGAGTTATTTTTTTAGAAAATGTTTCCAATCATCAATTACCTATCATCTATCAAAAGGCCTCTATTTTTATTTATCCATCTATTTTTGAAGGATTTGGAATACCAATTATAGAAGCCTTAATTTCTAAAACACCTGTCATTACAAACCAAAATGGATGCTTTCCAGAAGCAGGAGGACCAAATTCAATATACATTGATCCTTTAAATGAGACACTATTAGCTGAAAAAATAAACGAACTATTACAATCAGAAAACTTAAGAAAAGAAATAGCAGAAAACGGCTTTGCATTTGCAGAAAAATTTCACAAAAACAAACTATCTGAACAGTTACTAGATCTATACAAAAAAACCTAGACTTTCTTTGTAAGCTGTTTATCAATATTTAGCAGTGTGTTTTTTATTCTAGATTTTATTCCAGGACTTTCTTCTGGGTGATTTAAATGCTGAAGAATACTCTTCAGTTCCACTAATAATTCAGGATAAGATTTACATATGTTGAAATTTACAGTCATTGCAAAAGCTCTCACAGCTATAGTTTGACTGCTATCTTGTATATATTTATAACACATGTCCAACATTTGAGATTCATGATTAAGGGGAACAGGTTGCTTTTGAAACAAGCGCAATGTATTTCTAATTACCGCATGATGTAAATTTTTATTAGTCAAATTATCAATCAATTGGCCAACATAAGGAATCACCATTTTCTTATCCAATTCGAAACAAAACCAAAGTATCCATGCAGCTCTACTGCAAATTAAGTGGTCATGGCTAAAACAAAGTTGTATTAAATCTTTAAT
>JBILCJ010000055.1:0-11719 GCA_044353195.1 Bacteroidia bacterium
TGTAACAATAGTTCCTTTATGATTTACTTGGTTAAAGCGCATGCCCATGCCTAAATAGCTATCATCCTGTAATGAAGAAAAATTCACACCAATACGCGAATGATGTTTGTCATCTTCTTTTGGAGGATTAATTTCTGCGATTTTAATATCAAGTTTATTATCAGTTAATTTATATTGAAATTTAAATAAGCTATCATTCTTATCGTTTAATAAAACTAAAATATGAAGCGAATCCGATTTAAACGTTTCGATAGCTCTATTAACAACTTGTTTTTTATCTGATTTACCTTTTGTCCAAACAAAATAAGGTGATCTGGCTTTAATGGTATTGTTTTTAAAATGCTGCAGGGTAATCCCTTTATCAATTACTAACAGCGGTTTAGGTTCCCCTTCTTTTAAAACTTCAAACCTGAATGGCTTTTCGGTTAGCTTCACTAAATATTTTACATTTTGAGAAAACGCAGCAGCAGAAAGGCTTATGCAGATTAGGGTTAAATAATACTTTAATTTCATCCTTAATTAGTGTATGTTAAATTCGGGCATTCAATTTTTAGGTTGCAGCTAACGTTTTGCAGCTACCCGAAGGGCGGGCCTTTTACCACAAAACTTGATTTGAAAAACTAAACTTTCATTTGCCACAAAACTGTCTTTGGAACACGAAACCCCGCCTTTTGGGTAGGTGCTGTTAGCTGCTGGCGTTTTTGTCAATAGTGTTTTCAACTCAAATATTTTCATCTGCATTAATTCATGAATTGTTTTTCAAAAAGTCTCCGTCTATGATAAGAAGTTTAACGCCATTTTCAGAAACTGAACGATGAGAGCTAAGTTCATCGGAAACAACATAAGTTTCACCTTTTGTCAGCTTAATTTTCTCTCCGGTTTTCAGTTCGCTTATGAACTCTCCATCTAAGCAATGTACAATATGTCCTTTTTGACACCAATGGTCTGCCAAATATTCGTTTGAATATTCTACTAACCTAATTCTAAGTCCATCATATTGAATTGTCTGCCAAAATGCTTCTCCGATTTCTCCTTTATATTCAACTTTTTCAATTGAAGTCCAGTCTATGGTCTGAAATGGTATATTACTCATAATTGCGTTTTGTTACTTTTGTTTGTGTTTCGTTACGCTTGCAGCTAACTTACTTATAGGACTGATTTTTTAATCCTTATATGTCAAATCTTAATATATAAGGATGTTTTTTTCATTCTTACATCTTTACCAAATATATTCAAATTATCATAAACTATCAAATGGCGACACAATTTTTTGAAGACTTTTATTACTAACGTGCGTGTAAATTTCAATTGTTCTGCTACTACTGTGTCCTAAAATTTCTTGTATATATCTTTAATCGATCCCATTCTTATGCCATTGTTGGTGTTATCACCAACAAATTTTATTTAATTTATTTAAACTGATTATGTTGGTGGGACAAATATTTAATTTATTAGTTGCAGATAACACCAACATGCGCTATGGAAATAAAACCTCAGGTATGAGTGTGTTTTTATTTGATGCCATTGACATATCTGATTGCTCATGAGATTACCTAAAAATTCAAAGCAATTAGACGTAATGATTAAATTTTGGTAAATAATTTATAACGTGTTGAAGCTAGAATTTATTCAGTATTATAGCATTCGTTTCACAAAATGTTTCCGATAAAGATTTGATGTAAATTAAATCAGAGGCAATGCTTGTTACACTGCCTCTGCTTGCTAAAAAAGATTTAATCCTTTTTAGTGAATTTTGTTACAAATGTTTTTTGATCGTTTACAATATGTATCAAATATATACCATTGTTAAGATTTGAAACAAGAATAGATTTTGATATTAATTCTTGCTCTGAAATTGTTTTAACTAATTTTCCATCTAATGAATAGATATTACCTTGTTTAAATAATTCATCTGACATGATGTGTAATAGGTCAGCAGTTGGATTTGGAAATATAGATAATAAAGAAACGTTATTAGTTTCACGTATACCAGTTGTATTTGCTACATACGTAATAGAAGATGTTTTAATAATGTCTCCAGAATTTGTATTATTATTATTAGCATAGTTAAACGCGCCATAAAAAGTAACCGTCGTTGCAGTTGAAGGTGCTGTCCATTGAAATGTCCAAACGGCACTTGCCCCAGTTTTTTTTGTAGTCTGCTTAATATATTTAGTTGATACAGATGATCCAATTCCTGCAATCCAGGTTCCAAGTCCTGCACTCGAAGTTGCCGTTTGTGGCGTCAACTCAAAACCATATGCTGCAGCACCAGACATTGTTACTGTAAAATTATATGTTGTTCCACCAATGTAACCGGTACTTGGTATATCAGAAGAAATGATATTTGTAGTAGGTGTTGACGCAACATTATGACAATAGGGACTACCACAATCTTGCCCTGAATTATCCATTGGAGCGCCCGCATTCCCGTCATTTGGCAAAGATGCGTTAGCATCCGTTGTTGTCATTGTTGATAGAATTACTAAAGAAGAAATGGTTAAGAAAGAAGAAATAATCAGGATTTTTTTCATAATGGTCTAATGTGTTTTTGTTACTAAATTTTCTATAAATATATTTAATGATTTTTTATTTATTCAATAAATCACTCGATAAAATTAGAATTCCACTCATCCAAATAGTTCTATGTCAAAAGATAGTGAAACACATAGCTTACTTATCAGTGTTAAAATAGTCTTTTAGCATTCGAGCAAATTTCTAATAACATATTTCAGGGTTGTGCATCACGCATTCACTTTCTATCTTTCCATGGGTAAATAGTGTGATAGTATGATAACGTCAAGGTATGTTTATTTATGCCAGAGATATTGTCTCCAAGAAATAAATTATAACCATAATTTAAATATACTTTTATAAAACCTATTCCTATTTCCGGTCTTAGAACAAAATGGCTTTTGTCATTTGATATATAGTAAATACTATTTAAACCGATATTTCCACCAAAAAACAAAATATAACCAGTGGCCCATACATTTAATTTTGGTGCTATAATTTTGTCAAATGGATTGTACTCTAAGGATGCAGTTGTTCCATAGCCATTGCCACCACCTTCGCCATGTGTAAAATTTGCTCGTGATAAACCAAGTCCAAAAAAATAGTGATTGATTCCTTGAATTTCTGGAACTAGACCTATGGATTTTTCTGTTTGACAAAATGCACTTCCTCCTTCACGATGTAGACGTTTTTGTTTATGGATCTTTGTTGTGTCGCCTGTAAGTTGAGCGAAAGATGCCATGCAAGCCAGAAAAGCAGTAGCTATAGTTAAGTAATGTTTATAAATCATTTTCAGTTCGTCATAGTTGCCTGTGCACTAACTTTTTTATACGCACTATGAATGTGCGGCGAGTTCAATTAATAATTTAGATTTCTGTATTTATAAACACTTATTCAAATTTATAAGATTTTTATAGATAATCAAATGGTAATTTTTTTTGGATGTAGTTATTAATAATCATTAATTCCATTGATGCGTTACTCATCAACAACTTTTAACAAGTGTGTGTAAACCGATTTTATTGTTTGGATTTAATATTAATTAGGATGATAAAACAACTATAAGAATCTCATACAATTTTATTGAAACAAAACTTTATGTGTCAGTGTGTTTTTATGTTGATCAGTTAGTTTAATAACATATAAACCTCTTTCAAATTTTTCTATATTAAGTAGGGTTTGGTTTTGTGTTTTAAAAACGGTTTGCCCTAATGTGTTTATGATTTCAATTTCAAAATCTGTAACACTATTATTATTTGATATCTGAATGTAATCATTAGCTGGATTTGGTGAGATGAGTAATTGATCTAATTGCTTTAAAGGTTCTGTAGAGGTTAAAGAACAATTTAAAAAATTAATAGTTTGATGAATGGAAAGGTATTTTTTGATAACAGAAACTAATGAATCTGAGAATGTTTTCCGGTTTAAATAACTGTCGCGAACGTTCGTGTAATTGCATTCTATTTGTAAGCCATTTACTGTATTAGAAGCTAAGTAACTTGTATGGTTTGCCGTGTTGTAACCTCCACTGTAATAATTGGTTGTTGTTCCAGGAAAAGGAATTTGTTGGCTTGGAACAGACGGGTAACCCGCAAAACCTAACAATGTTCCAAAGGCAAAATTGCCTCTTAATAATTCTGCATGAGTATAACTATTTACATTGGTTGAAACTAAATTTCTGATGGAACTATTTCCGATATAAAATGGCGTATTTAAAATAGTATCTGGATTTTCTAATTCAGTATCATACAATAAATAACCTAATTCTAGACGTTGTATAGCATTTCCATGGCCATGTAAATCTATGTATAATGCTTTTCCTCCATATTGATTTTTTGCAATAGTTTGAGCTGTGTTTATAAAGTTATTGAATTCATTCCATGCAATTTCAGCAGCAGCATTCCCACAGGCTCCATCGTTTATATTTCTATTGCAATCTAATTTGGCTCGTTGTAGGTGACAATAGATAATATGTGGATGACAACCCGTTGCTTTTACAAAAGCTGAATCAATTTGTCTTGCAAGTTCAATGGTATTGGCGTCAGTTGTAGAAACAGCACCGTTACAAGTCCGGTTAGGAATGGATGAAGGAGATATGTTTCCGCCATGAGGAACAGAAATAATAATCGGTAAATTACCTTGACGATATTCTATATAATTATTTGTACCAAAAATGATTTGACCATAGCTTTTTGTGCAAATAATAATAATAATGCTTAATAGAATATATTTCATCATTCAATATAATTTTAGTTTAAGAAAAAAAGTTGTTTAAAAAGGACAGTGTTTTTGAATCTTACTTTAATTATTAAAATTCAATTATATCAAATGTAATTTTTTTATTTATAAATATAATTTAATGTTAATGTATTTTTTGCACGCTTGCCAATATACTATCAGTCAATAATCTAAACACGCGTTAAGGATTGTAGTGAAAATCCTTTTTGAGGAACGAAAAAAGATTGCAACGAAAAGCCTGGGCCGAAGGCAACGCCCAAATAATTTATTTCAATTGGCATAAATGGGTTAAAGAATATTTAATTTACAAACTGGTGTTACTAAATTAAGAACGTAAACTCACGTTAAGGATTGTACTGAAAATCCTTTTTGAGGAACGAAAAAAAGATTGCAACGAAAAGCCTGGGCCGAAGGCAACGCCCAAATAATTTATTTCAATTGGCATAAATAGGTTAAAGAATATTTAATTTACAAACTGGTGATACTAAATTAAGAACGTAAACACGCGTTAAGGATTGCAGTGAAAATCCTTTTTTGAGGAACGAAAAAAGATTGCAACGAAAAGCCTGGGCCGAAGGCAACGCCCAAATTAGTATAAATAATCTAGTTGTTAAGAAGTCTCTAAATTAAAATTTAAAATTACCACGAATGGTAACAGCCGTAACAATGGCCGTAATAGTACCTAAAAATAAATTTTTAAAAACAATACTTGTGCATTCTTTAAACAACGTAATTTGTTCAATTTCTTGTTGGATTAATTTAGGTATTTCGGTTTCTGTAATTTTTAAATGTCCGCTTTTTATCTGTGCTTTTGCTAAATCAACACCATAGGTTTGTATGAAATCAATTTTGTAAGCTTTAAAATCGAGTGTAAAAAATATGGCTTGAAAAATAACAAGTAGGATAGTGCTATACACAATAAATTTAAATCCTTCTTTTACGGCGTCTTTACCTCCAATGCTATTATTGAATTGTGTTTTTTTTGCATAAATCATCGCCATCACACAAAAAGGAATAATCAGTAACCAACCAATAATGCTAACAGTATTGATGGATTTACTGTATCCACCGTAAAATGCAATGGATGTGGATATGATGCAAAGTGCACTATAAATAGTAGGGAATAAAAAAGATTTTAAGTTCATCACAGTGAGTTTTATAATTTCAAAAAAATTAACGGTTCATGCCAATTAAAAATTCTTCGTTAGTTTGGGTTTTACTAATTTGATTTAATAAAAACTCCATCGCTTCAATAGGATTCATATCGGCTAAATGTTTTCTCAATACCCAAAGGCGTTGCAAGGTTTCTTTGCTTAATAATAAATCATCGCGTCGTGTGCTTGATGAAGATAAATCAACAGCAGGGAAAATACGACGATTCGCAATTTTACGATCCAATTGCAATTCCATATTTCCTGTTCCTTTAAATTCTTCAAAAATAACTTCGTCCATTTTTGATCCAGTATCTGTTAAGGCTGTTGCAATAATAGTTAATGAACCACCATTTTCGATTTTACGGGCTGCACCAAAAAAACGTTTTGGTTTTTGCAATGCATTGGCTTCTACACCGCCCGATAATACTTTTCCGCTGCTTGGTGCTACTGTATTGTAAGCACGAGCCATGCGTGTAATACTATCTAAAAGAATCACAACATCGTGCCCACATTCTACCATACGTTTTGCTTTTTCCAAAACAATGTTGGCAATCTTCACATGTTTTTCTGCTGGCTCATCAAATGTTGATGATACAACTTCAGCTTTTACGCTACGTGCCATATCTGTAACCTCTTCAGGTCGTTCATCAATTAATAAAATAATTAAATATACTTCTGGATGGTTATAGGCAATCGCGTTAGCGATGTCTTTTAATAAAACAGTTTTACCCGTTTTTGGTTGTGCAACAATTAAACCACGTTGTCCTTTTCCGATAGGTGCAAACATATCAATGATACGTGTGCTATTAGTTTGTGTTGGATGTCCAGTTAATTTTAATTTTTGATCTGGGAATAAGGGTGTTAAATAATCAAAGGGAACTCTATCTCTTACAAAAGATGGTTCTCTACCATTAATTTCTTCAACTTTTACTAAGGGGAAAAATTTCTCTCCGTCTTTTGGAGGTCTAATGCCACCTCTTACAACGTCGCCTGTTTTTAATCCAAATAATTTTACTTGTGCTTGTGATACATAAATATCATCGGGCGAACTTAAATAATTATAATCCGAACTTCTTAAAAAACCATAACCATCAGGCATCATTTCCAATACACCTTCGCCGATAGCAATACCGTCAAAATTGTAATACACTCTTTCTGGTTTTGGTTGATGCTTGTGCTCTTGTTCCTTTCCATCTTTAGCATCATTTGTTTCCATGCCATCTACAGACAATTGTTTTTCTTCTGCTTCAATATTAATGGCAAAATCGTTATTTATAACAGGTTTCGATTCGTGTTCGGCCTGCGATTTTTCATTCGTGTATTGCGGATGATTGTGCTTAGGTTGATTTTGATTGGGATTTTTATGTTGGTTTGGATTTGGTCTGTTTTGGTTAGGGTTTTGATTCGGATTTTGATTTCTATTTTGGTTTTGGTGATTGTGAACAGGTTTAGGATGAGAAATGATTTTTTCTGATTCTGTTTTTTCAATCATTGGCTTTGATTCCGAAATAGATTCAGTTGGTTTCGGTTTTTCGATGGTGATTTGTACTTCAGGTGTTGGTTCTGAAATTACTTTTTCAGTTGGTATAACTGTTTCAACAACTTTTTGAATACGAGGTTTTTTTACTTTTGTATCACTCGGTTTTTCAGTTTTAACAGTATCTTTTTTTGGAAACTCTGTCGTTATTTTGTTCGCTAAATCAGGGTTTGCCATTTGTGCATCAACAATTGCTAAGACTAATTCTGGTTTACCTAATCCTTTTGCGTCAATGCCAAATTGTTTACAAATGTCTTTTAGCTGAGGCAAAGCTCTGCTACTTAAATCTAATACTTCAAACATAGATGTTTAGTTAAATGGAAAAATAATGATAAGAGTTTAATAATTTTATACGAACGATTTTTTTGAATTTTATCTACACAGATACTAGTAGATTGTTATAATAACACTACAAGTATAAGCAATAAATTTTAATTACAAAATTATTTTGTTGAGGTTTTTTTGATCGGTTTATAGTCTTCCATTAGAATGGTTTTCGAACAAAAATGATATTCCTCTTTAATGGAATTAGAACACACAATAATGGTTTTATCTTGTGCATAAGTTTGAATCATAGTTTGGTACCATTGTATCACTTGAACATCTAAATTAGAAGTTGGTTCATCAAGCAATAGAATAGGTGTGTCGACTAAAATAGCAAGCGTTAATTTTAAACGTTGCTTCATACCACTCGAAAATTGATGAATAAATTTATGCTGATGTTCTGAGAGTCCTGAAAGTTCAATGACGTGTTGAACAGACAGTGTATTTATAAATGGTTTGTAAACGCTGGTATGTGTTACAAGTTCGGCAAGTGTAAAATCTTCAATTAATTCTAAATACGGAGAGGCATAACTACAGTATCGATACATTATTTCTGAATCGATATTTTTCCCATCTAATGTGTAACATACATTGCCTTCGTTTAATGTAAGGTATCCCGAAAGCGCTTGTAATAAAGTTGATTTCCCTGAACCGTTTAAACCAACTATCGCAATTTTATCTGCGGCATTTATTTCTAAATCTAATTTTCGAAAAATCCAATCCGTGCCAAATTTTTTTCCGGCATTATGAATAGATATATGAAGATTTGTCAATGACATTCGTCTGTAAAATTAACATTTGATTTTAAATAATACATAAAATAGCCAGTATAGTATTTTTAATTAAATAACGGCTAGGATGGGCAACGCATCTTGTTTTTTAAAAAATGTTATCTTTGGCACATGAATTTAGTAAAACGCCTATTTGCACCCATTTGGAAAACATGGTTTTTTTTCGTGTTTGCAATATCGTTTTTAGTATTGTATCCCTTTTTCTTTATAGCTATAAAAACAAAAAAACTCGAAGCAGCTTTTTTTTTGAAACGCATATGGTCATTTTGTATTGCTTTTGGTTCAGGTATTTTACCAAAATTAGTGTATGAATCTAAATCGAAAAAAATGCCGCAACCATGCGTTTTTGTGGCTAACCATACATCATATTTAGATATTGTTTTAAGCACATTTTATATTGATCATTTAGCCATTTACATGGGTAAAGCCGAATTATTAAAGGCTCCGTTATTCAGAACCTTTTTTAAAGGAATGGATATTCCTGTAAAGCGAACGAGTAGGGTAGATGCCCATAAAGCGTTTATAGCTGCTGGAAATGAAATTGAAAAAGGTCGCAGTATGGTTATTTTTCCTGAAGGAACTATTCCAAAACAACCAAAATTGATGCCGTTTAAAAATGGCGCGTTTAAATTAGCAATTGATAAGCAAGTACCAATTGTACCCATTGTGAATTTAAATCACAAACAATTACTAGAGAATGGCGGTTATTTTAAATCCAATGGATGTTGCGGTATTGCTAAAACAATCGTACTCGAACCCATACAAACAAAAGGTTTAACCGATCAAGATGTAGACGCTTTAAAAGAAACCGTTTTTAACTTAATACAAAACACTTTAATTAAATACAATGGCAAATAAAATTGATATAAAAACAGTTGATGAGGTGGCTCATTTAGCACGACTTGAATTTACTGATGAGGCGAAAGCTGAAATCGCAAATGATATGAACCGTATGCTTACGTTTATTGATAAATTAAACGAGTTGGATACAGAAGGTATTGAACCTTTAATTTATATGACTGACGAGTTTAATGTGATGCGCGATGATATTCCTGTTGAAACATTAAATCAGAAAGATGCTTTAAAAAATGCCCCACGAAAAGATTCGGATTATTTTAAAGTGCCGAAAGTAATTTCTCAGGGAGAATAAAGACGCTATTCAATTAAATTTAAAAACGTTTTTAATCCTGTTTTTTTTTCTTCAGAAAGATTATAAGAGATTTTATTTTTTAGGTAATCAACTGCGTCAAAACCTTCAATATGTTTAGGGTTTTCTAAAACGGCTGCATCAATATGCGCTACCCCAAATGCTAAAGCATCATTAAATTTTTTGATAAAATCAGCAGGTAATTCAACATTACTGACCCAAGCTGCAAATACAAAAGGTAACTTAGTATACTTGTTCCACTCTTCGGCTAAATCAATTTGATATGGATATTTTGTTAGGCCAAATGTTCTATCACCAATAATAACAGCACCAGTCGTGCCATGTATGTCATTTTCAAAACCTTCATTCGCGGCAATAAATTGAATATTTTTTTTCCAAAAATGTTTATTTAGAACTTGTACTAAAGTCACCGAGCTTTTTGATTGATAATCTAATAAGACATGCGTTAGTTCGTCAAGTGGTTTTTCGGAAAATAGTTTCACACTATCAACTTTGCCATTGGCGCCAATACAGTAATCAGTAATAAGATGGTAGGACGATAATTCTGGTAAAATAGCGACAGGAACTAAGCCAATGTCAACCGTTTTGTTTTTTAATTTTTGAGCACAGACACTTGGTATATCAAGTTCAATGTCTAGCTCATTTTTTATGTCGCTATGATGTATACCAAATAAAAATGGGGTTGTATTATAATAGTTTACGATAGATAATTTATACATGTTGTTTAAACACTTGTGAGTGCGTTTTGTTTTCTAAAAAGCAAATTGTTGCCTCAACAATTGCTATTGCAGTTTTATCCATGATGATTATAAATAATACTTCAATGCTAGATAGTTATTTAATTTTTTTTAATTCTTTAGAATTTAGTAATGATTTAATTTGAGATATCGCTGTTTTGTTTAATAATAAAAGTCTTTGAGATTGTTCAATGTTTTGATGAATCAATAATGCATTAATACTTTCTAAATTTGACAATACCACTAACTGTTCAATTGTAGCAGTATCTCTAATGTTTCCAATTTCTTTTGGGTTTGCATCCCGCCAATCTTTGGCTGTAAGACCAAATAAGGCTACATTTAATAAATCGGCTTCGTTGGCATAAATTAAGTTTATTTGCTTTTTAGTTAATTCTTTTGGTATTAAATTTTCTTTTATGGCGTCAGTATGAATGTGATAATTAACTTTAGATAATGTGCGTTGAAAACTCCAATTTAATTTTAAGCGATCATCTTCATCCTGTTTTAATCGCTGAAATTCTTTAATTAAATAAAATTTAAATTCCGCGCTTAACCAAGTTGCAAATTCAAAAGCAATATCTTTATGCGCAAAAGTTCCACCATACCTTCCTGTTTTTGATACTATTCCAATCGCATTTGTTGATTCTATCCATCGTTTAGGAGTTATTGAAAAACTATTCGAACCTGATAAATTTTTAATTCCATCGAATTCGATGGAATTAAAAATTGGATTATTAAATTGCTCCCAAAGCCCTATAAAATCTAAAGTACTTCTATTTCGAAGCCAGTTTTGTAATATATAATCACTCCTTTCAACATCTTTAAAACGTGCAATATCTGTTAAGCTAATAAAATCTTGATTATTTTGGTTATACAAAACAATCTCAATTCCATTTACAGTTATGCTTTTATTTTTAGACATTTATTAATTAAGTGCTTGTTTTAAATCTTCTAATAAATCTTCAACATCTTCTACTCCAACGCTTAGTCTTAGTAAATTTTCTACAACACCTGCTTTATCTCTTTCTGCTTTTGGTATGGAGGCGTGCGTCATAGTAGCAGGATGATTTATCAACGATTCAACTCCACCCAATGATTCTGCTAATGAAAAAACCTTGAATGAAGAGGCGATTTTAAAAGTATCTTCAAGATTAGCTCCTTTTAATACAATTGAAATCATACCACCAAAATCCTTCATTTGTTTTTTAGCAATTAAATGATTTGGATGATCGGTAAATCCTGGCCAATATACTTTT
>JBILCJ010000056.1:0-11678 GCA_044353195.1 Bacteroidia bacterium
CATTAGGCTTTGTACCATAAGCATATTCTTCTTCTTTGTATCGCGCATTCCAAAAATTTGAATCCATTTTTATTTTTTTTCAGTTGAACAAGTGTTAACTCCAATGAATGTATAGAGTGGGCAAAAACTAATTAAACTTGTTAATAAGAACACACCTGATACTACTAATAGGATAATTCCCAATGTGCCAGAAATAATATGTGTTAAAAATAAAATGCTTATTACGGCTGCAATAAATAATCTAATTATTTTATCGATACTGCCCATATTCTTTTTCATAATCTTTATATTAAAAGTATTTATGTAAAATTAAATGTATGTTTTTAATAAAGATGTAACAATTGTTACTTAGTAGTTGCTTCGATAACTTTTGGTGTATACATATTAAATAAAAAACCTCCTAGTACTGCAAAATAAATTGTGCTTATATATGGATTTGATGAAATCATGCAAGTTCCATTACTGCAACCAACTTCTTTATAATAGATATAACCAGCAATGCCCCCAATAATTGAACCAATGATGCTTAATAAGTTTTTATGCAACCACTTCTTCATATTCAACATCTGTTATTTGTTTTTTAGAATTTGTTTTTTTTGAATCAGTTGCACAACCACTTGTTCTGCAACAGCCAACATTTAATAATGCCATTCCACTAACCGCTATACCAAGTATGCCTAGGGGCATATCTCTGGTAATAAAGCCTTGAATAATAGCGCCTCCTCCGAAAATAAATCGAAGAATGCGCATTAAATTCCAGTTTTTTAAAAAGTTCATCTTAGTTAGCACTGCAAGTTACGTTTTGCCAAGGACCCAAATTTTCAATTTCTTTTGTGTATCCTGCAGCTTGTAATTGTGCTTTAGCAATGCCTGCACGATTACCACTTCTACAAACTATAATTACTTTGTCAAATTTTTTCAATTCTTCTATTTTGCTTTCGAATTGATCTAATGGATAGTTTACTGAGCAATCTGCGTGCCCGTCACCATTCCACTCTTCAACAGTTCTTACGTCTACAATTATTTCATTAGTTGCTGTTTGTGTTGTTTTTGAATTTTCCATTTTACTTGTTTTTTTTGTTTGTGAATCACATTGTGTTAATGTAAATACGAATAGAAATGCTATGATTATTGATTTTAAATGTATCATGATTGTTATTTAAAAGAGCGACTGATAAGTCGCTCTTAATTTTAGGATTGTTGTAATTTGCTTTGACAAACAAAATCTGTTTTTGAAACCCCAGCTTCAGCAATAGATTTGAATCCACCTTCAATTTCTTTAAAATTATGAACACCACGAGCTTTAAGAATACTTGCAGCAATCATACTTCTATAACCACCTGCACAGTGTATGTAAAATGGTTTTTCATCACTCATTTCAGCAAACCAACCATTAATTTGGTCTAATGGCTTGTTATAAGATTCTTCAACGTGTTCAGCTCTGTACTCACTTTCTCTTCTTACGTCAACTACTGTATCTGTTTTCACATTTACTTCTTTTGCAAATTGCATTGCTGTAATTCTATTTACGGTATCAATTTCTTTACTAGCTACTTTCCAACTTTCAAAGCCACCTTTTAAATGTCCGATTACATGATCAAACCCAACACGACTTAATCGTGTAACTGTTTCTTCTTCTTGTCCTAATTCAGTAATTAATAAAATAGGTTGATTAACATCTTTTATTAACGCCCCAACCCATGGTGCAAAATCACCATTAATTCCAATGTTTATAGAGCGAGGAATAAATCCTTTTGAAAATTCACTTGCATTTCTTGTATCTAAAACAATAGCATCAACTGTATCTGCCGCAACTTCAAATTCAGTAGCTGTTAATGTTCTCATTCCATTATGTAATACAGTTTCAAAACTTTCATATCCTTTTTTGTTCATTGCTACATTCATTCCAAAATAACCTGGAGGTGGTAATAAACCATCCGTAACTGCTTTCACAAATTCTTCTTTGTTTGGTTGATTTAACGCGTAGTTTACTTTTTTCTGATTACCTAATGTGTCAACCGTTTCTTTCATCATATTTTTGCCACAAGCACTGCCTGCACCATGAGCAGGATAAACAATCACGTCATCTGCCAATGGCATAATTTTACTATTTAAAGAATCATATAACAAGCCAGCTAATTGATCTTGTGTCATAGTAGCTGCTTTTTGAGCTAAATCAGGACGACCAACATCACCTAAAAATAAGGTATCACCACTAAATAGTGAATGGTTTTTTCCGTTTTCATCAATTAATAAAAAACATGAACTCTCCATGGTATGCCCAGGTGTATGTAATACTTTGATGGTGATGTTTCCAATTTTAAATTCTTGGCCATCTGCAGCAATTGTTGCTTCAAATTCAGTTTTTGCAGTTGGACCATATACAATTTCAGCACCTGTACTTTTACTTAAATCTAAATGCCCTGAAACAAAATCTGCATGAAAATGTGTTTCAAACACATATTTAATTTTTACATGATCTTTTTTTGCACGATCTAAATAAGGTTGCACTTCTCTTAATGGATCAATGATTGCAGCTTCGCCGTTAGATGTAATGTAATAAGCACCTTGTGCTAAGCATCCAGTATAAATTTGTTCTATTTTCATGATATTTTTTTGTTTAATTATATTAGTTTCTATTTGTTTTATTTTAAAAGTGTTTCTTTGATGATAATATAAATTCCCATTAGTAATACAAACCATCCAAAGATTGGTTTTAATTTAGCACCATCAATTTTTTTAGATAAATATATACCAATAAATATGCCAACTGTGGCAAAGGCTGAAACCATTGCTAATAAAGTCCAATTAATTGCGGAATCACCACCTTCACCAAAAAAACCAATTAATGATTTGGCAGCTATAATTACTAATGATGTGCCAACAGCTTCTTTCATAGGTAATTTAGATAGAAGAACTAAGGCTGGAATAATTAAAAATCCTCCGCCTGCACCTACCAGTCCTGTCACTAATCCAACAATGGCACCCTCTACCAATATAACTGGATAATTAAATTTTTGTGGACCTAAATCTTCTTCTGTAGTGTTTTTATTTTTTTTAATCATACTGTAAGAAGCAGCTATCATTAAAATGGCAAATAAAAGCAACATTAAGATACTTTTTGTGACCATAAAATCGCCGACCGAAAAAACTTCTTTTGGAATAGCTGGAACAATGTAAGCCCTCGTTAAAAATACTGCGACTATTGATGGTACACCAAATACAATAGCTGTTTTAATATTAACTAATTCCTTTCTGAAATAACCAACTGATCCAACTGCACTTGTAAACCCAACGATAAATAATGAATAAGAGGTTGCAATCACAGCATCAACTCCAAACATATAAACTAATACAGGAACTGTTAAAATACTTCCACCACTTCCAATTAATCCTAATGAGATTCCTATTAAAATAGATGAGATGTAACCAATTAATTCCATAATATTAAATTTTTAGTGTTTAAATTTCTGATACAAAAGTAATGTGATAAAAATCATATGACGGTTACATTTGTTACATTCATTTTATTAATCAATATTACACAGAGTTTTTTAAATATTTGAAAGGTTGGTCTTAATTTTTTGGAGTTTTTTTTATTATAATTCACTACATTTGTTATGTTGAAAAAGTTTATAGCTATATCCTTATTATCAATTTATTTGATTTCAATAACTGAACTCAGTCAGTTAGTAAAATTGCCATTATTGATTGAACATTTCTCTGAACATAAACAGAAAGATGAAGGAATGTCCTTGTGGAAATTTTTATCACTACATTATTCTCAAAACACAACACATGGAGCACATAATGAAATGGATATGAAATTACCATTTAAATCGCATGATGGTTGTATCAATTCTGTTTTTTCTGAATCTGTTCCAAGTAGTTTTTATTTCTTTTCAACTAAGCCTGTTTTCTCGCATAACAATGCCTATTCAAATTATACAGAGCAGTTTTTAACTTCTGCTTATCTTTCTTCTATTTGGCAACCGCCAAAATCTTGTTAATTTATCTTTAGTTTTTTTTGAATGTCATGAATACGATGCGTGTTTATGATATTTATACTTTGACAATTAACAATATAAAATTATGCTAAATAAAATCATTGAATTTTCTATTAAGAATAAATTAATCATCGGGCTTTTTGTAATTGGCCTTTTGGGTTATGGTGTTTACGAGGTAACTAAATTACCAATTGATGCTGTTCCTGATATTACAAATAATCAAGTTCAAGTTATTACCATAGCACCGTCTTTTGGCGCAACGGATATCGAACGTTTGGTTACATTTCCTATTGAACAAGCTAATAATAATATTTCTGGACTTAAAGAAATTCGTAGCTTCTCACGTTTTGGATTATCATTAGTAACCATTGTGTTCGACGATGAAACTGATATATATTGGGCACGTCAGCAAGTGGGTGAGCGTTTACAAAAAATACAATCTCAAATTCCACAAGGTATTGGTAATCCTGAGCTTGGTCCAGTTTCAACAGGTTTGGGCGAAATATATCAATATGTGTTGCGAGTAAAAGAAGGTTCCTCAAAAAAATATGATGAAACAGAATTAAGAACTATTCAGGATTGGATTGTTCGTCGCCAATTATTGGGCGTTAAAGGTGTGGCTGAAGTAAGCAGTTTTGGTGGTAAATTAAAACAGTTTGAAATTGCTGTTAATCCCAATAAATTGCAATCTTATAATATAACCATCCAGGATGTTTTTAATGCATTAGAAAAAAACAATCAAAACACGGGAGGAACTTATATCGAAAAAGGTCCTACAGTTTTATTTATAAGAAGTGAAGGTTTAATTGGAAGCGAAGAAGATATTAAAAATATTTCAATAAAGGCTACGGCAAATGGTACGCCTTTATTTATGAGAGATGTTGCAGAAGTTAAAATAGGACATGCCACCCGATATGGCGCTATGTGTTATAACGATCAAGGAGAAGTTTCTGGTGCGGTTGTGATGATGTTGAAGGGAGCAAATAGTAGCGACGTTATTAAAAATGTAAAAGAGCGCGTGACTCAAATTCAAAAATCTTTACCCGAAGGTGTTGTAATTGAGCCATTTTTAGATAGAACAAAAATGGTTAACAATGCCATTGGAACAATTGAACAAAACTTAATGGAGGGTGCGTTAATTGTCATTTTTGTTTTAGTTCTATTCTTAGGCAACTTTAGGGCTGGATTATTGGTTGCTTCCGTTATTCCATTAGCCATGTTGTTTGCAATTATATTAATGAATGCTTTTGGTGTAAGTGGAAACTTAATGAGTTTAGGAGCATTGGATTTTGGCTTGATTGTAGATGGCGCTGTTATTATAGTTGAAGCAGTCATGCATCAATTAACACATAGCAAAAAATTTAAAGATATTTCTCAGCTCAATCAAGAGCAAATGGATAATGAGGTAAACGTTTCTGCTAGTAAAATGATGAATAGTGCAGTGTTTGGACAGGTTATTATTTTAGTGGTTTACTTGCCTATTTTTACGTTACAAGGTATTGAAGGGAAAATGTTTAAACCAATGGCACAAACGGTTGCATTTGCGTTATTAGGGGCATTTATTTTATCATTAACTTATATACCAATGATGAGCGCTTTGTTTTTAAGTAAACAAACGAAACATAAACCAAATTTCTCAGATAAATTAATGAATAGTGTGGAGCGTGTTTATCAGCATGCTTTAAGTAAAGTGTTAACATATCCTAAATTTATTTTATCCGTTGTTATTGTGATGTTTATTTCGGCAATAATTACTTTAACTTTTTTAGGAGGTGAATTTATTCCTGCTTTAGAAGAAGGAGATTTTGCAGTAGAAACAAGAGTTTTAACTGGAAGTAATTTAAATACAACCATTGAAAACACACAAAAAGCAGCCCACATTTTAAAAACTCAATTTCCTGAAGTTGAAAAAGTGGTGACAAAAATTGGAAGCGGGGAAGTGCCAACAGATCCAATGCCCATGGAAGCTGCGGATATGATGGTCATATTGAAAGATAAATCTGAATGGACCTCAGCCAAAACATTTAATGAGTTATCTGAAAAAATGGGAAAAGCAGTTTCTGAAGTACCAGGCTTGACGACAAGCTTTCAGTATCCGGTTCAAATGCGTTTTAACGAATTAATGACGGGCGCAAAGCAAGATGTAGTATGTAAAATATTTGGAGAAGATTTGGATACACTTGCTGCATATGCCGAAAAATTAAGTAAACTAATTAGTGGTGTAGAAGGAGCAAAAAATTTATATGTCGAAGCTGTAACAGGCATGCCAGAAGTGTTGATTGATTATAATCGAGATGCTATTGCACAATATAACTTAAGTATTTCAGACATCAATAAAGTTGTTAATACCGCATTTGCTGGTCAAAGCACAGGTTTACTTTTTGAAGGAGAAAAGCGTTTTGATATTGTTGTTCGGTTACAGTCAGATAGGCGTAATAATTTAGAAGACGTTAAAAATCTTTTAATACCAACTTCTAATGGTACACAAATTCCATTGTATCAATTGGCTCAAGTTGAAATTAAGAATGGTCCAAATCAAATACAACGTGAAGATGCTAAGCGTAGAATTATTGTTGGTTTTAATATTAGAGGAAGAGATGTTCAAACCATTGTAAATGAACTTCAACAAAAAGTAGAAACGCAAATAAAATTTCAGGCCGGTTATTACGTAACGTATGGTGGTGCTTTCGAAAATTTAAATGCGGCCAAACAACGCTTGATGATTGCTGTGCCAGTTTCTTTAGTTCTTATTTTTATATTATTATTTTTTGCATTCAATTCTGTCAAACAAGGATTATTAATTTATTCTGCTATTCCACTTTCTGCTATTGGAGGTATTTTCTTTCTCGCTTTGCGTGGAATGCCTTTTAGTATTAGTGCAGGGGTTGGATTTATTGCCTTATTCGGTGTTGCTGTTTTAAATGGCATTGTTTTAATTGCCGAATTTAATCGTTTAAAACAGGAAGGAATGAATGATTTAGAACGCATTGTTTTAATGGGAACTAAAGTTCGTTTGCGTCCAGTTTTGATGACTGCTTTTGTAGCATCATTAGGATTTTTACCAATGGCGTTAAGCAATGGAGCAGGAGCAGAGGTTCAAAGACCATTAGCAACTGTCGTTATTGGTGGTTTAATGATTGCCACTTTTTTAACTTTATTCGTATTACCTATTTTATATATTTTGTTTGAAAAGAAAAATAATGTAACAACTAAGAAAACAATTGTAACGATGAAAATCTTATTGGTTAGTTTATTTGTTAATCAAGCTAATGCTCAAACACCAATAGATTTGAAGTCTGCAATGGATAGGGCAATTAAAAATAATGTTTTAGTGAAAAATGAAAAACTTAAAACAGAGTATCAAAAGAAACTAATTAAAACGGCCGCTTCTATTCCTCAAACTAACATTGTTGGTCAATACGGACAAATTAACAGTTATTTTAATGATAATAGTATTGCAGTCTCTCAATCATTTAATTTTCCCACAGTTTATGTCAATCAAAAAAAACTATTAACTGAAGAATGGAAAACCTCTGTATTAACTAGTTCATTAAAAGAGGCTGATACAAGAAAAATGGTTCGCCAAGTATTTTACATGTTTCTTTATTTAAAAGAAAAAGAGAAATTATTGTTTAAGAATGACAGTATATATGCAGCATTTTTAAGCAAGGCTAATTTGCGATTTACAAATGGAGAAAGTAATATTTTAGAAAAAACTACTGCTGAAACACAACGTGGCGCTATTGCCATTCAATTAAATCAATTGGAACAAGATATAGAATTGATTAAATTACAATTCATGTTACTTCTCAATACGACAACGCATTTCATTCCAACTGAAACAAGTGTAAAAATAGATTTTAATTTAACTAATGATAGCAATTTAGTAAATCAACATCCATTTTTAAAAATTATTGAGCAACAAAAAAAGATGTCAGTACTTAATTCTAAATTGGAAAAATCTAAACTAATGCCTGACTTAAGTATTGGTTATTATAATATGACAATGAATGGCGCTGGCGCAGACAATAACTATTATAATTCATCTACAAGGTTTCAATCAGTACAAGTTGGTTTAGGAATTCCATTGTTTTTTGGTTCTCATAGAGCTAAAATAAATGCATCTAAAATAAATCAGTACATTTCCGAAAATGACTATGTGATTGAACGTAATAATTTACAATTAGGCTATAAATCTGTTATCGGGCAGTATCAAACAAATTTAGAAACAGTTAATTATTTTGAAAAAACTGCGCTTAAAAATGCCAAGTTAATTTTTGAAACAGCTAACAAACAATTTTTAAATGGGGAACTAAATTACTTAGAATGGGTTATGCTTACTAATCAAGCAATCGGTATTCAATCAAATTATTTGGATGCAGTAAAAAATTTAAATGAAACTATTATTCAAATTAATTATTTAATCACTAAATAACATAAATCAAATGAAAAATTTAATCATATTAATTATAGGAACTATTGTATTTGCATCCTGTGGTGGAGAAAAAATACAAGAACAAGGAACAACTCAACCTGCAATTGAAACTAACGTTTCGTTAACTGAAGCACAAATAAAAAGTGCTAACATTGAGTTAGGGAAAATAGAAGAGCGAGAAATTTCAACGACCATAAAGTTGAACGGAAAAATTGATGTGCCACCCCAAAACATGATTTCAGTGAGTATGCCTTTAGGCGGATTTTTAAAATCGACGAAATTATTACCTGGGATGCATATTAAAAAAGGGGAGGTAATTGCTACCATGGAAGATCAGCAATACATTCAATTACAACAAGAATATTTGATGGAAAAATCAAAACTTGCGTATTCTGAGAATGAGTATCGTCGTCAAAAAGAGTTAAATGTAAGCAAAGCAAGTAGTGATAAAGTTTTTCAGCAAAGTGAGATGGAATTTAAAAATCAACGCATCACGTTAAGCGCTTTGTCCGAAAAATTAAGATTAATACATATTAATCCAGAAACATTAAGCGAAGCGAGTTTATCTCGAAGTATTAATATTTATTCATCTATTGACGGCTTTGTGTCTAAGGTGAATGTAAATATTGGTAAATATGTAAATCCTTCTGATATTATATTTGAATTAATTAATCCTTCTGATATTCATTTAAATTTAAAAGTGTTTGAAAAAGATTTGGATAAATTATCGATTGGACAAAAATTAATAGCTTTTAATAATAATCAATCGGATAAAAAATATCCATGTGAAATTATTTTAGTAAGTCAAGATTTATCTGAAGATAGAAGTGCTGATGTTCATTGTCATTTTGAAGCCTATGATAAAACACTTCTACCAGGAATGTATATGAATGCAGAGGTTGAGATTATGATGAAAAATGTTGCTTCTATTAATGAAGATGCTATTGTTAGTCACGATGGAAAGGATTATATTTTCTTGTCAAAATCTAAAACAGAATTTGAGTTAGTGGAAATTAAAAAAGGTAATTCTGAAAATAATTTTACCGAAGTAAATGCTTTAGATGGTAGAGATTTAAAGGATTCAAAAATTGTGGTGAAAGGTGCTTATTCATTGTTAATGCAAATGAAAAATAAATCAGAGGAATAGTTTAATTTCTGTTAAAAAAATAATATGTTATTTATACTATTTTCTTAAATTTATAAAAAAACATAACTGCGATATGGAACATCAAGAAACACATTTAAAAAGTTCAGAATTCATAACGGATATTGTAATTGGTATGAGTGATGGATTAACTGTGCCATTTGCTTTAGCAGCAGGTTTAAGTGGAGCTGTTCATGAAAATAGTATTATTATCACAGCGGGTATTGCAGAGATTGTTGCAGGAAGCATAGCGATGGGTTTAGGCGGATACTTAGCAGGTAAAACAGAGCAAGAACATTATGAAAGTGAGTTAAAAAAAGAATATGAAGAAGTTGAACGCATTCCTGAAAAAGAAATTCATGAAGTGAAAGAAGTTTTTGCTGAATATGGTTTAAGTGACGAACATCAAGAACTAATTGCTCGTGAGCTTGCTAAAGATAAGGATAAGTGGGTTGATTTTATGATGAAATTTGAATTGGGATTAGAAAAGCCACATCCTAATAGAGCACGTCACAGTGCTTTAACTATTGGCATTTCATATATGGTAGGAGGATTAATTCCTTTAGCTGGATATGTGTTTTCGTCAACACCACAAGATGGTTTAATTATTTCAGCTATCATTACTATTTTTTGTTTATTAACTTTCGGATATTTTAAAAGTAAAGTTACTGGTCAGCCAAAACTCAAAGGCGCTTTAAAAGTTACGTTGATTGGTGTAATTGCAGCTGCATCAGCATTTATTATAGCGAAATTAATTTCAGAGTAATAAGTTTAATTTCTCATTATTTTGGTCTATCTTATTTAATTTTTTTCATGTAAGGTTTTTCATAAATTAAAAGATACGGTGCTATGTTTTTACATATCTAAATTGAAACAATAACCAATCATTTTTTTCTACTTTTTCTAATTTCAATTCCATAATGGTTTCTGGTTTTTTCATAAAATATTCTTAAATCATTTTCTATTTCCTTTATTTATTTAAATATGATTGCGATTATTTAAGCATTAAACGACAATAATAGTTTATTTATATGTTTAAAATGTTAAATAATCGAATATGTAAATGTTTTTTGTTTATATTTCTATTTTAAAATGTAATTAATGAAATTATTGCAACTACTTTTTATTTTTAGTATTCTATTTGTTGGTTGCGACCAAAAAACTGATTCACCTATAGATTTATATTCACTTCAATTTTCAGCAAGTAAAACAGCAATTGTTTTTGCAGATAGTGTAAAAAAGCCTTTTCAATTTATAGCAAAGAGACCTTTTATAAATAAGGTAAGAACTCCAGAAACACATTATCTAAACTTAAATACAAGTTTAGCATCAAAAACACAAATTATTTTTAAAGAATCTCCTATTGTTCAAACACCTGGAGTAGGAAAATTTTTATCACCTCAAATTATTGCAGCAAAAGGTTCTAAGAAATTAGCAGGTATGCCTGAAGTTATTTTGGCAAAGGATCCAGCATCAAAAGATATAAATTCTGCTAATTTCTCTTATTATAAAACATTACAAGGCATCAAACATAATACCATTCGATGTATGGCAGAAGATTCAATTGGAAACATTTGGATGGGAACCAATGGTGGAGGATTAGTTCGTTTTGATGGAAAATATTTTTCAAGTTTTACAAAAAAAGAAGGTTTAAGCAATATTATTATTTTATCAATTATGATTGATAAAAGTGGTTGTATCTGGGTTGGAACCAATGGAGGTGGTGTTTGTAAATACGACGGAAAATATTTTACAAATTTTAAAAAACAAGATGGGTTAATAAATGATGTAGTTCCTGAAATTTATCAAGACAAGTCAGGAAATATTTGGTTTGGAACTCATGAAGGCTTGTCAAAATATGACGGAAAAACATTTACTAATTTTTCAGAGAAACAAGGATTATCTGGAAACGTCGTGTTTTCAATTTTAGAGGATGATACTGAAAATCTTTGGATAGCCTCTGAACACTCTGGTCTTTGTTATTTTAACGGGATTTCTTTTACCATATATAAAGATTCGAAAGATTGGAAAAACAACGAAATATATAGTCTTTATAAAGATAAAAAAGGAATAATTTGGTTTGGAACTAATA
>JBILCJ010000260.1:0-3295 GCA_044353195.1 Bacteroidia bacterium
TGTTAATGATGGTGTTACAACGATTGAAAACACAACTGTTTTTGGTAATGCTGCAACAAATGATGGAGGTACCACAGGAGGAACATTCTCTACTGGTCCTGTAACTGTTGGTTCTGGAACAATTACAATGAATTCTGCAACAGGACAATTTACCTATACACCATCAACTGGATTTACGGGAACAACATCTGCCACCTATACCTTATGTAATGGTGCGCCAGTAACATGTTCAGTAGCTGTTATTACAGTCACTGTATTCCCTACTCTTGTTGCAAATACAGATGTGATTGCAACCACGCCAAGTGTTTCAACAACAGGAACGTTAACGTCAAATGATTTTGGTGTTATTCCTGGAGGAACCTATACAGTGAGTGTAACACAACCATCTCCTTCAACAGGAAGTATAACTATTAATCCTGCAACGGGGCAATATACCTTTACGCCTAATCCTTCATTTACGGGATCGGTTGTAACAACGTATACTATCTGTAATACAAGTGTTAGCCCAATTGTTTGTAGCACAACTTCAATCACCATCTTAGTGGGGAATTTACCAGTAGCAGTTGCCGATGGAAATACAACCATGGAAAATACAACTGTAACAGGAGATGCTAGTGCAAATGATTCTGGTGCTGCAACCTCATTAATACCTGTTTACACGGCTGGAACAGTAGCAATTGGAACAGGAACTTTAACAATGGATCCTGCCACTGGTAACTACACCTATACACCTGCAACTGGATTTACTGGTACAACAAGTGCAACTTATACCTTATGTAATTTAAGTTCACCTCCATGTTCAAGCACGACTATTACATTTACTGTTTTTCCAACGTTACAAGCTATTCATGATATCGTTACAACTACACCAAGTGTAACAACAACTGGAAGTTTAAAAACAAATGACTTAGGTATTGTACCAAGTGCTACTTATTCGTTAAGCGTGACTCCATTATTAGCAAGTACTGGAACTATTACGGTTGACCCAGCAACAGGAAATTATACATTTACACCGAACTCGACGTTTACAGGTTCTACCTCTACAACCTATACCATCGAAAACACAAGTGTTATTCCTGCTGTATCAAGTTCTACAACTATTAGCGTGTTTGTTGGTAATCAACAAATAGCTGCGGCAAAAGCATTAACATCGATACAAAAAATTAATGCAACAACATTCCAATCTGTTTACTCCTTTAATGTAGCGAATCTTGGGACTTTTATGGCGACCAATGTTCAGCTCGTTGATAATTTAAACACAACATTTCCTTCACCAATAACTTATACGGTTGTTGGAGTAAATGCTGCAACACCACTTACCGCGAACTTAGGATATAATGGTAATACCAATATAGCCCTATTATCAGGAAGTGATATGTTGGGTGTTGCTCAAAATGCAATTGTCACATTAACTGTTAATTTTAGTCCTAATACAACGACATTAACAGGCATCAGCAATTATGGAATTGCATCTACATCTAATGATCCTGATCCAACAGGTAGTGGAACACATAGCTCTTCGGATACAACTCAAACAGGAACTAACCCCGATCCAGATGGCGACGGAAATCCTAATGGTCCGGGAGAGAATAACCCAACTGTGATAGGTCAACAAATTGCCGCAGCGAAATCAGCTTCTGAATTAACTAAACTAGATGCTACATCTTTTCAAACAGTATTTACATTTAATGTAACTAATGCGGGTCCTGTTGTGGCTTCTAATATTCAGCTCGTTGATAATTTAACTACAACATTCCCTTCACCAATTACATATACAGTGGTTGGATTATCAGCCAGTTCGCCATTAACGGCCAATCCGGGATACAATGGTAATACGAGTATTGCGTTATTATCAGGTAGTGATGTATTAAGTCCTTCACAAAATGCAATCGTTACATTGACTGTTAACTTTAGTCCTAATGCTACAACGGTAACGGCATTGAGTAATTATGGTGTTGCCTCAACCTCTAATTTACCAGATCCAACAGGTAGTGGCACACACACTTCTATCGATACAACTGATGCTGGTTCGAATGTAGATGTTGATGGTGATGGTAATCCTAATGAATTAGGTGAAAATGATCCAACCTACTTTGGTCAACAAATTGGTGCTGCTAAAAATGCCGTATCTACAATCAAATTAGCGAATAGTGATAACCAAACAACCTTTGTATTTACGATTCAAAATTTAGGTGCGCTACCAGCTACGAATGTTCAATTAAAAGATAACTTAACTATTACATTCCCTTCTCCAATAACATATACGGTTACAAGCTTAACATCAGGCGGTCTATTAACAACAGATGCTACTTACAATGGAAGTTCAAATGCGAATCTTTTAGCAAGCAGTAATACATTAGCCGTTGGAGCAACTGAAACAGTAACCTTAGTAATTAATTTCACCATGAATAATAGTTCGTTAACTAGCTTATATAACTATGGTGTAGCTATTACATTAGGCCCAGTAGGTTCTTCTAGTTCTGATACAACACAAACAGGTACTAATCCTGATCCAGATGGCGATGGTAAAGCCAATGAATTTGGAGAAAATACGCCAACTGAATTTACTCCAATCAATGATGTTGTCACAAATCCTGAATTTAGTATTCCTCAAGGGTTCTCTCCAAATGGAGATGGTGTAAATGACTTATTTGTCATAAAGGGAATTTCAAACTATCCTCATAATACATTAACCATTTTAAATCGTTGGGGAAGTGTTGTCTATAACATGCATGCTTATGATAATACTTGGAATGGAAAATCAAGTCAAGGATTACGTTTTGGAGGTGATGACTTACCAGACGGTACTTACTTCTATATTTTAGATTTAGGTAATACTGAAAAACCATACAAAGGATTTATTTACATCAACAAAACAGTTAAGTAATACAAAGAATAAATAGCCCTTACTATTTGATCGCTTTAAAAAAATGAACATGAAAAAAATAATATTAGCAACACTCACATTCATCGTTTTAAGTACAACGATGAAAGCACAACAAGATGCGATGTTTACGCATTACATGTATAACACACTGTGGTTGAATCCAGCGTATGCTGGCACCCGCGATGCATTTACCGTTACTGGCATTCATCGCTCACAGTGGGTTGGATTTGATGGTGCTCCTGTTAATCAATCGATCACGATGCATACGCCTATCTTGAATGGCAAAGTAGGTGTTGGATTAAGCGTATTGAATGATAAAATTGGTCCAACCAAAAGTACATCTATTGCCTTGGATTTAGATTATCAAATTCGTTTAAACACAAAAAGCAAACTAAGTTTTGGTATTAA